>JAFQGN010000192.1 GCA_017398245.1 Clostridia bacterium
GTCGCCTCTGCCTGTTCGCGGCCCCTTTCCGTCAGTTCAAACGGCCCCCAGCCGCTGTGCCTCTTCTGCGCATTGCCTTCGCTTTCCCCGTGCCGGATCACATACACCTTCATTATTACATCCTCCGTATACATACCAAAGCGGCCCCCCGAAGGAAGCCGCCAGCTTGCTGTTTTTTACTGCGCCTGGATGTACGCTGCGATCGCGTTCACCGCGCCGTTGACCGCATTGGACGAGATCGTCGCCGCCGTCACCGCGTCGATGCTGTCCTCTCCCGCCGCCTGTCCGGCCTTGATCACGCGCAGCGGCGCGATCTTTCCGATATACTGGCTGCGGAACTCCTCACTGCGCGTCTTTTCGCCAAGACCCGCAGTTTCCTGGAAGTTCGAGCCGCCGACGCTCACGCCGGTGATCACACCGCTTTCGTCCATACCCACGATGACCTCGATCTCGCCGCCGAAGCCGCCCACCGTGGCCTGCGCCACATGGCCGACGACTTCGCCGCCCGCAACGCCCGCGTAGCACCAATCCACCTCGGCGCCCTCGGCCGTCTCCAGCAGTTCAAAGCTCTCCGCCGCCGGAAGCACCGCCGCGCGGGAGTTTTCCGCCGCCTGCGCCGCCTGCTCGGTAATCACCGGCAGCGTCATGCCGTTGGTAAAGGCCAGCATCAGGCCCGCCACCAGCGTAATGGTAAACAAAACAGCCCACGCCGGGAACTTGATCTTTTTCATTTTAAATTCCTCCAACCTGCTTTCTGCCTCTGCACCGCAAATGGGACGCCCCTCTGCTTCATCTGCAGCCATAACCAATTAATATCAGTATAACAGAAAAACGCCCGCTTGTCTCTATCTTTCTTCGCAACGCCAAGAAAAAAGGCGCTCTGCACCACGCAAAGCGCCTCTTTATTTACATTTTTCGTCAGATTTCCACTTTCATCTCCTGCGGGCCGACGGTCATGGGCAGAAGTTCGCGCAAGGGACGCTTGAAAAAGCCCTTGTCCTTCTCGCCGGCAATGACCTCAAACCCCGGCAGCGCAAACTCCGCCAGCACCTGCAGGCACATGCCGCAAGGCCACGCCACCCAGGAAGACCCCGCGACGGCGACCTTCACAAACCTGCGCTTGCCCTGCGAGACCGCCGCAAAGACCGCGCTGCGCTCGGCGCAGATCGTCGCGCCGTAGGAAGCGTTTTCCACATTCACACCGGTGATCACCGTGCCGTCTTCGCAAAGCAGCGCCGCGCCCACCTGACACTTGCTGTAGGGGCAATACGCCTTCTCCAGCATGCCCTCTGCCATAGCATACAGCTTTTCGTCCGTCATCATGTCCTCCTCGCCGCAGTCGCGCGGGGCCAGGAACCGGAGCGCTTTCTCCTCCATGGCCCGCATCTGCGCCTTTTCTTCGTCGTTCATGTGGTCGTATCCCATCAGGTGGAACATTGCGTGCGCGGTCAGATAGCAGATCTCCCTGCGCAGCGAATGGCCGTATTCCTCGGCCTGCTCTCTCGCGCGAGGCAGCGAAATGAGGATATCGCCGATAAAGCTCGCGCGCGCCTCCGGGTCGAATTCGCGCCGGATGCGCTTCTCGTTCGCCCGCGCGGTCGTCCCGGCAGGATAATTCACCGTCGGAAAGCTCAGCACGTCGGTCGGCCTGTCCACGCCGCGCGTTTCCCTGTTCACCCTGTGGATCTCCTCGTCGCCGATGATCTGCAGCGCAGCATACACCGGAATCCGCACGCCCTCTTCCTGCACGCAGGAGCGCGCGACTTTTTCCAGCAGCTCCTCCAGCCCCACCGGCACGTCCGTCCGCTCGGTGTAAAATTCGATCGTCATTCCGGCTTCGCCTCCTCAGCGGGCTTTGGCTGCTCAACAGGCTTCCCCGCTTCAGCAGAAACCTTCGGCTCCACCACGGGCTTCCCCGCTTCCGCAGCGCCCTTCGGCTCTACGGCGGGCTTCCCCGCTTCCGCAGAAACCTTCGCCTCAACGGCAGGCTTTACCGCCTCCGCAGCAGCCTTCACCTGTTCAGTGGGCTTCCCCGCTTCCGCAGAAACCTTTGCCTGCTCGACGGGCTTCCCCGCTTCCGCAGCGCCCTTCGGCTCACCGACGGGCTTCACCGCAACAGGTTTCTCAGCAGCCGCTTCCAGCCTTACCGGAACCGTCCTCGCTGCGGGGCTCTGCTGCGCCGCCTCCTGCGCCTTTTTGCCGAAAATGCTGTGCTTATGCTTGGGCGGCGGATCGGGATAGGCGATCCTTTCGTGATACATGCCCGTCATGACCATCACGAACGCCTCTTTGATCTTCGCGATATCTGCAAAGGTCAGCCGGCATTCGTTGAGCTCGCCGTCGCGGATGCGCTGGTCGATCAGCTTGTCGATCAGGTTCGCGATGGACACCTGATCGCGGCTGGGCAGCGCGCGCGCCGCGGCCTCGACCGGGTCGGCCAGCATCACGATGGCCTCCTCCTTTGTCTGCGGAAGCCCGGTATCGTAGGTAAAATCGGCCGGGTCCACATTGTCAATCCCGCTCTGCTTGATCGCCTTGTCATAGAAGAACACGACGTTGCTGCGCCCGTGATGGCGGCTGATGATGCCGCGCACCGGGTCCGGAATGCGCTGCTTCGCGGCAAAGGCGTCGCCGTCCGCAGGGTGCGAAAGGATGATCGCCGCAGACACGCGCGGGTCCGTGCGGTCGTGCGGGTTATCGCCCAGCTGGTTTTCGCGGAAATACAGCGGCCGCTTGAGCTTGCCGATATCGTGGTAATATCCGCCCACGCGCGCCAGCAGACCGTTGCCGCCGATCGCGTTCGCCGCGGCCTCGGCCAAATTCGCCACCATGATGGAATGGTGATACGTGCCGGGAGCCTCCACCATAAGCCTGCGCAGCAGCGGCTGGTTGGGGTTGCTAAGGTCAAAGAGCTTGGCGTTCGTCGTCAGGTTGAACGCCGCCTCCAGCACCGGCTGGATGCCGATGCACAGCACGCCCGAAAGCACGCCCGCCCCGCCGGCCCAGCAGGCCGTGAGCAGAACCGAAAGGATATTGGAATTGTTCGTAAGGCCAATGGCCATCGTCGTGATCATATTCGCCACGCCGCACAGAAGGCCGGCCAGCAGAACGCTCGTCCTGCCCTTGGAACGGGTGATCACCGCGATGCACAGCGCGCCGGCCACCAGCGTGTTGAGCATGGTGGTGAACACAGCCGCCGTGAAAATACCGCTCGCGCCCGAGGCGATCAGCCCGGCAAACACCGCCATGACGCAGCAGGTCATCAGCGCAAGGCGCGGCTTCATGAGATAGCAGGTCAGCATCACGCCCATGATCGTGGGCATCAGATACACGTTCAGCTGCATCACCGCCCAGCACAAAAGCACCGTAAGCGTAAGTATCGTCATCAACAGCAGCACCTGGCCCGGGGCGTTCAGCATCTGTTTTTCAAACGTGGTCAGATAGATGACCAGCATGCCCAGCAGCATGGCCACCATGATCCCCGCGCCCGAAATGAGCGACATGTCCACGCCCTGCTCCTGCAAAAGGCCCAGGCTGTTGAGCATCTCGATCTGCGCGCGGGTCACGATCTCGCCCGAGCGGACGATGTTCTGGCCCTTGATGTAGACCACGTCCTCCACCGCAGCGCGCGCGGCCTCGCGGTTGGCCTCTGTCGTGGCCGTGTCAACGATCATGTTCGCCTTTACGACCGGGCGCAGAATATCCGCCGCGCACCCGGCCAGCTGGGAATCCCATCCGTCGGAAACGAGCTCCCTCTGAATGCTGTAGATGGATTCGTTCTCCTGCCCCTCGGCGATGTTCAGGTTCAGCTGCGCGCGCAGCCTCTGCCGCGCCTGCGTCGCCAGGTCGGAAAGCGTCTCCTGGTCGGTCGACATCACCAGCTCCAGACGGGATCTCGTCATCGTCGCCGGGGCAATGGCCGCCGCAGCCGCGTCCAGCATCTCCTGATCGAACTCCTTCGGCGCGCTTTCGCCCTCCGGAACGCCCAGCGCCACCAGCGCCGGCGTCAGCTTGTCCAGCTCCGCCATCACGGCCGAGGCCACGGTCGAATCCAGCATATAGGAAGGCTCCACCTGCCTCGCGGCCGAATCGCGCAGCGAGTCCGACGTGATGGTGTCCACAACGTCCTTCGATGCCGTGATGGTCACGGGAGAGACCATTCCGGCGCGTATATCATATCGGATAGGCATGGTCGCAATGCCGATGACCGTGGTCATGATCGCATAGGCGAGCACGATGCAGATCACGCTCAGCGCAATGCCCGGTATCTTTCTCTTCTTCTCCATGCCGTTCACCTCCGTATCCCTATTTTCTCAGCGCACGCCCCTGCTCAGCCCTTCATCGGGCCGCGGAAGCGGGGCGGCTGCGCCGCCTGCTTGTTGCGCTCGGTCTTTGCGTGCTTGTCGTACGCCTTTACGATGGCCTGCACCAGCTCGTGGCGCACAACGTCCTTGTGCGAAAGCTGCACAATGCCGATATCCGGCACGTCCTTGAGCACCTCGAGCGCCTCCACAAGGCCGCTCTTTTTGCCGATGGGCAAGTCGATCTGCGTCACGTCGCCGGTGATGACCATGCGCGAGCCCATGCCCATACGGGTCAGGAACATCTTCATCTGTTCAGATGTCGTGTTCTGCGCCTCGTCCAGAATGATGAACGCATCGTTGAGCGTTCTTCCGCGCATATAGGCCAGCGGGGCCACTTCCACCGCGCCCCGCTCCAAGAGCTTCTGATACGCCTCCGCGCCCATCATGTCGTTGAGCGCGTCGTACAGCGGCCTAAGATACGGGTCCACCTTCTGCGCAAGGTCGCCCGGCAGAAAGCCCAGCTTTTCGCCCGCTTCCACGGCAGGCCTTGTCAGAATGATCTTTTCGATCTCCTTGTTCTTCAGCGCCACAACGGCCAGCGCCACGGCAAGATACGTTTTACCCGTACCCGCCGGGCCGATGCCAAAGCAGCACGTATTTTTCTTGATCGCGTCCACATAGTGCTTCTGGCCGATCGTCTTGCATTTGATCTGCCTTCCGCGATACGTGATAGCGATCACATCGCGCATGATCTCGCCGATGCGGTCGGCATTGCCCTCCGCCGCCAGTTCAATGGCATAGCGGATGCGCGTGCGGTCGATCGGGTCTCCCCGCTCGACGATCTCGCGCAGCCTCTCCAGCACCTCTTTGCACAGCTCGGCCTTTTCTTCCTCGCCGCTGATCTGCACCTCGCTGCCGTGCGCGTAGATCTCCACGCCCAGCTCTTCCTTGAGCAGCTGCATGTTCTCGTCCTTCAGCCCGAAGATGGCCATAAACTGGTCGGGCGATGCGATCTCTATCGTGGTCTTGTACATTTCTTCCAATATCCGGTCCTCCATTTTCCCCGCAGGGGGCGTTTGTTTATTGCATATCCGGCTCGTCTCTGGCCGCCGCAATGGGCAGCCTCGCCTGCAGACACAGGCGGAACGCCAGCCATTCACCTTCCATCATACTATAATCTGTCCATTTGTCAATAATTTGTGCATTTTGCGGCAGTTTTGCCATTGCTTCCGCCATTGTTTTGGCCTCCAGAGCCGCAACCAGCCCCTCCAACGGTATGCTTTCGCTTTTCAGCTCCGTCTCCTGCAGAATCTGCCTCTCGATATGCAGCGGCAAAAACACGCCGCCGATGTCGATCCGCTCCGTCCGCACCTCCTGCAGCGCAAAGTCCTCCGCCCGCCGGATCGGCCACTCCCATTCCAGCAGCTTGACCGAAGCACGCATGCGCTCGTTCCCGGTCGGCTGCGCCTTTTCCTGCGCGCAGGGCGCCTGCGCCTCCGCCCATGCCCAGACCAGCCCCGTCGCCTCGCCCAGCGCGCGCACGCCGCGCGTAGTCTCGTCGGTGGCCTGCTCTTCGCCAAGTATCAGCGCCTGCCCCTTTTTCACCACGTCGCCCGGCTGCACCGCGGCCCTGCCCGCCAGCACTTTTACCTCTTCCACGACTGCGTCGTACTTTGCAACCAAGTCCCGCGCCGCCTGCACGTCGTACACCTCCGGCGCATCCGTCTCCCGGTACGCTTCCACCAGCAGAACGATCCCGTCCCGCCGCACGGAAATATGCGCATACCCCGGGCAAAGGCTCTCCAGTTCCCGCGCCAGCGGATCCTCCTGCGGGAACGCATCCCCAATCCGCACCCCCGCCTCCGCGATCGCCGCCTGTACCCATTCCGGCTCACCGCCCTCCGGGCATCGCACGTCGATCCGCCAGATAAACCCGACCGCATGCACAAACAGAAATAGCACCGCCGCAAACCCAGCCGCAAACGGCAGCGCACGCCCCGCCAGCGCGCGCAGATCCGGCCCGACCGCCCGCTCCGATACAATCCGTACCGAATACTTCTCCGCCAGCATGCGCACCTTCTGCGCATCCTTGTCGCGCACGATCAGCCGCAGCGCGTATTCCTCCCCGCGCCCCGCCTGCGCCACGCGCACGCCCTCTTCCCGGATACGCTCCAGCAGCTTCTCCGCCATGCGGCAGCGCAGAACGATCTCTCGCCTGGGCCCGGGCAGCTTTCGCAAAAGGCCGGGCCTACGCATCGCACCCCAGGCTGATGCGCGAAATGCTGCCCCGCACGATCGCCGTGTGCGCATTCTCGCGGCTGACCGTCAGCCCTTCCCCTTCGATCATCACGCCGCCCAGCGCAGTCTCCACGCACACCCGGTCTTCCTCCAGCCGCGTGATCTGCCCGCAGTTTTCCACCGCCAGATACTCTCGCCCGCAAAGCATCGCCCGCGGCGCAGAGGTCGCGCATTCCTTCAGCCACTGCGGGGCGCACGCGCCGCCGCGTACACAAGCGCATTTTCGCCGGACGACCGGCCTTGTCTTTTTTCGCGCCATACCTGCCTCCCATCCGTTCTCCCCTTGCATGGTATGCGCGTTTTCCTCCGCCTAACCCGATCGCCCCGCTTCCCTGCACCTCCCCCGTAGCGGGAAAACTCCGCCATGTTTCCCTTCATGCAAAAAGGAGCGAGGCGTTTACCCGCCTCACCCCTTTTCCTCTTTATACCGGGCAGTTCTCCGCCTCGCCGCGCACCGGATGCTCGCGCAGAAAGCGCAAAAGCAGCTCCAGATACCGGTACTGCCAGAATTTTTCCGGCCTGCCGATGCATTCGGCCAGCTCCTCCTGCGACATCCATTTCGCGTCCATCACTTCTTCCTCCTGCAGGCGCAGATCGGAAATTTCCCCGTCAAAGGGCACGATATACACCTCGGTGATCGCGTCTTTCGTCGTGTAGGAAAGCACGCGCATCGCCCCGCCAAGTTCCGGGTCGATGCCCATCTCCTCCATGCTTTCGCGCCGCAGCGCCGCTTCGATATCCTCTCCCCGAAGCGCGCTGCCGCCCGTGCAGGCCCAGAGCCCGGGCGCAAGCTCCCGGCTGAGCGCACGCCTTTGCACCAGCAGCTCGCCCTCCTTGTTCCTGTACCAGATATGCGCCACCAGGTGATACAGCCCCTCGGGGATCTCCTCCCCGCGCACGAGCGTCTTGCCGGTCAGGCGGCCCATCGCGTCATAAGCGTCCCAAAGTTCCATCCGTGCGTCCTCCTTGTCGTTCGCTCCGCAAGCGTCGTTCAAAAAAACTGCAATTTGTCAAGCCCCGCGAAAAATTCGCCCGTTTTTCCCCGTTTCGGGGCAAAATCCGCTTTTTTCAGCGTGCATTTTCGTGCATTTTTCGACCAAAAACTGCCGTTTAAGGGCGTTTAAGCAAAATCAACTTGCGCATTATTGCCGAAAAAAACGCCCGCTCTGCCCCGTTTGCGCAATTTCCGCGCAAACGATATGCCCTGCCGTTATTTTACCACATGCGCCTGTATTTTTGTCATCATCCGCGCATCATTCGCATATATATGTGCAGAAACGATCCGCGGCGAAATTTGTCCAATTTCCGGGCGGCCGCAGCACGAAGGGGGAGCAACGCATGCTCAGGGACGATTTAAGAACGGTTCGCAGGCGGACGCAGGCGATACTGGATTGGATGATCGCGCAGCGGCGGGCGCATTTCACGCTCGCCGCGCTTCAGGAAACGGGCCTCTGGCTGATCGGCGCGGGCCTTTTGCTGCCTGCCTCCATGGCGCGGCTGACGGCGGGCATGTCTCCGTTCGCGCCCGCGCTGTTTTCCGCCGGGATTGCCGCCGGGCTGAGCCCGTTTTCCATGCTGCTTGGCTGCGCGGTCGCTGCGGCTGTGGGCCCGTTTTCGCCCGCATCACTTGCCCCGCTGATCGGATGTCTGGCCGCATGGGGCATGGCCATCGGCCTGCAGCTGCTGCTCGCGCTCGAACCTGCCGACCGTGAGGGGCGAGAAGTTCGCATGGCTGCCTGCGCTGCGGTCGGCGCGCTCCTTCCCGCGCTGATCATGGCGCAGGGCGTTTTATACAATTATCTCGCCGCGTGCGCATCGGGCGTGATCTCCGCCGCCGTCGCGCCTGTGATCTTCCCCGCGCTAACTCTGCGCACCGAACGCGAGCGGCTGCTGCCGGACGAAAGGCTGGCTCTGTTCGCCTGTGCGGCCGTGCTGATGCTCGGGCTTTGCGCGCTGCCGGGCGCTTTGCGACACACATCGCTGCTGCTCGGCCTTGGCTGCATACTGATTTTTGCCCGTTCCGGCGCGGCAAGTGGGGCTCTTGGCGGGCTGTGCACAGGGCTGGCCCTGCGCTTTGCCGGGCTGGATACCCTGTATTGCGCGCTGATGCCCCTCGGCGGCGCGCTGGCCGGCGCGCTCAGCCCCATTTCGCGCCCCGCGTCCGCAGGCGGGCTGATCGTCGCTTCCGTCCTGACCGGCGCATGGTGCTTTGGCATCCAAAATTGTCTGCCCGAATTCGCCTGCTCCGTGCTTGCCGGGGCCGCGTACAGCTTTCTGCCCGAACGGCTGCTGAACTGCCTCTCCTCTGCGCCGGACGGCCTGATCGAAAGCGAGCGGCGCGCCCTGCAGCGACAGCGCGACGACCTGCGCCGCAGGCTGGATTCCCTCTCCTGCGTATTCGGCGAGCTCTCCTCCGGCTACGCACAGACCGGCCGCGCTCTGCCCACTGAGGCTGAGATGGTCGGCCAGCTGCGCGAAAAGCTGTGCGCCAACTGCCCTTCCTATGCCTCCTGCTGGTCGGAGGGCTCCGGCGCGGCGGGGAGGCTGCTGTGCCAGCTGCTCGGGCTGGCCTTTTCCGGCGCGCTTCTGGGCGAGGATTCGGAGCTGCCGCCGGAGCTCGGCCGCCAGTGCAGGCGCGCGGGGCAGATCCCCCGCCGGGTCGGCCCCCTTCTGGCCGATTACGACGCCCGGCGGCGCGCGGAGCTCAAGCGCGACAGGCTCACCGCGCTCATGTCCGCCCAGTTCGATCAATCGCGCGCGCTGCTGGCCGAAGCGGCTCAGTCGATCCAAAGCGGCGGGCAGCCCGATCCCGCTCTTGCCTCCGTAGCCCGCGCCGCCTTTGAAAAGGAAGGGATCCGGGCCGAATACCTGTATGCGCTGGGAGGAGAGCGGCCGGAGATCTGTGCGCGCCTGACGAAAAAGCCGGGGCCGACTGCCCTGCGCGAGGTCGCCCGGCTGATCAGCGAAGAGGTCGGGATCGACTTTGAGGCCGCTATCAGCCCTTCGCTGGGGCTTCGCATTGCGCCGCTGCCCCCGCTACGGCTGCAGATAGGATTTCGCAGCGTGCCGGGCAGCGAAAGCTGTCCCAACGGCGACAGCCGCCTTGCCCAGCGTCTGCCCGACGGCCGTGTGCTGATCGCTCTGTCCGACGGTATGGGCAGCGGCGAGACCGCCGGGCGCGAAAGCAGCGAGACTCTGCGCCTGATCGCGCGCTTTTTGCAGGCCGGAATCGAACCGGCGAGCGCGATCGATGCGATCAATGAGCTGATGCTGCTGCGTAGCGGCGAGGATATGTATTCCACGGTCGATCTGTGTCTGATCGATGCGGGCGGCTCCACGGCCGAACTGATCAAGCTGGGCGCGTGCCGTTCTTACCTTCTGCGCGGCGGGGCGTGCATCCGTCTGGAAAGCGGGCGTTTGCCGCTGGGCATTCTGGAAGAGGTGCGCCCTGTGCGCCGCAGCGTGCCCCTGCACCGGGGAGATCTGCTCGTTCTGGCCACCGACGGGCTGGAATGCGGCGACGAGGACGAGTGGATCGCCTCTCTTTTGCGCGATATGGCAGGGAAACCGCCGCAGCAGATCGCCGATGCGCTCGTGCAGGAGGCCCTGCGCCAGAGCCGCGCTCATGCCGATGACACAACCGTTCTGGCCGTGCGGATAGCGTAAGGGAGATTCGTCAGGGGTACGCTGGGGCTGCTCGCCCCAGACCCTCGGCAAAGGGAATGATTCCCTTTGCAAACCTCAATATTGGGTTTTGTTTCTATCTATAAAAGGGTTGCCCGGCTGCACGTACTGTGCGGGCCGGGCTTTGCTGTGTTTCAGAGAACGCTGGATACTCTGTCTCCAGACCTCTGCGCGGGGGAATGATTCTGCGAATCAGGCGCGGCGCCTTGCGCCCCTCAATTAGGAGATATTGATCCTATTGAAAAAAAAGAATCGCCCGGCAAACGTTCCGTTTGGGCGGAGCGGCCAGCAGCCGCGGACAATTGCTGCCGCCGAACAGAAGATAGCTTTTGCATAACGAAAGGCTGGCCCACGCTGTTAAGCGTTGCCAGCCTTATTCTCTACCTTAATGGATGTTAATCCCCCAATACGGGATTCCAAAGGGACGAAGTTCCTTTGGCAGGGTCATAGGGGCAGCGCCCCTAACGTAACCCCTGCATAACCCCGCGCGCTCAGCGCAGCTCGATATCGCCCAGGCGCATATTGCCCCAGAAGCGCGGCTGCCACACGCCGTCGCGCATGTTGCCGTCGCCCATGATGTTGAAGCGGAAGGCGTCCTCGACCGTATCGTAGAACTTGTGCAGGCCGGTGACGAGGTTCGGCTTGGCAAGCAGCAGGCGCACCTGATACACGCCCGGCGCGAGCCCGGCCAGATTGAAGCTGGCCTTTGTTACGACGGTATTTCCCTTTTCCGCGCGCAGACCGGGCCGCGAAATGCACCGGCCAACGATCTCGCCCACGTCGGTCTTGTACACGGCCCAGAGCTCGGCGTCCTCGATGGTCTCTTCTGCCATCCATGTGATCTCGGTATCCACCATAGAATCGAGCTCGTAGCGGCAATCGGCGGTGTCGACCATGCGCACCTGCATAAAGCGCGCGCCGATGCCCTCGCCGTTGCGCCTCTGCCGCGCGCTCAGGTCGTAGGTCAGATTGCCCAGCTCGCCGTCGCCCGCGTACAGGCTGATGGCCGGATCCACGTCGCCGTCGTAGGTCAGCCGGCCCCTGTCCAGATACACGGCGCGCGTGCACAGCTGCTGCATGGTGCGCATGTTGTGGCTCACGCACAGGACAGCGCTGCCCTGCTGCGCCACATCCGCCATTTTGGCGATGCACTTGTGCTGAAAGGTGGTATCGCCCACGGCGAGGACCTCGTCGCAGATGAGCACATCCGGGTCCAGATGTGCGGCCACGGAAAAGCCAAGCTTCACATACATGCCGGAGGAATAGCGCTTGACCGGCGTGTCGATGAATTTGCCGATCTCGGAAAACTCCACGATCTCGTCCATCTTGCGGGCGGTCTCGGCCTTCGTCATGCCGAGGATCGATCCGTTCAGGAACACGTTTTCGCGCCCGGTCAGCTCCGGATGAAAGCCCGTGCCCACCTCAAGCAAACTGGCCACGCGGCCCTTGATGCGGATAAAGCCGCTGGTGGGCGCGGTGACGCGCGAAATGAGCTTGAGCAAAGTGCTCTTGCCCGCACCGTTTCGGCCGATGACGCCCAGCGCGTCGCCCTCTTTGACTTCAAAACTGATATCGTCCAGCGCCAGAAAGCGGGCGCCGTCTCCCGCGAGCCTGTCCGGCCCCTCCACCTTGCGGTTGGGGTCTTCCTTGCCGCGCATGCGCGCAATTTTGGATTGCAGCTCGCGCTTGAGCGTGGTCGAGCCGATCACGCCCAGCTGAAATTCCTTGGAGATATGCTCCACGCTGATGATCGTATTGGCCAATGCTCTTCCCCCTTTCCGTCAGATGGTATCCACAAAGGTGCGCTCGATCTTGCTGAAGCGCACGATGCCCCAGAACAGCACCAGCAGCGTGAACACAAGACTGAACGCCCAGCTCTCCCAGCGGAAATTGGCCGTGCCCAAAAACGCTGCGCGGAACAGCTCGATGACCGGAGTCATGGGATTGAGCATGTACACCCAGTAGTATTTGTCCATGAGAATGGAAGAAGAATACGCCACCGGCGTTGCGTACATCCAAAGCTGCACGCCGAAGGCAACGAGCATGTGCAGGTCGCGGTATTTCGTGGTCATGGAAGAGAGCACCATGCCGCAGCCCATGCCAAGCATGGCCACCTGCAAAATGGCCGGGATGGTGAGCAGCACATAGCCCCAATCAAAGGCCGGCGCAAACCCCTTGCAGCAGATATAAAACGCCAGAAAGCCCATGAAGAGCACGAACTGGATCATATACGTCACAAAATTTGTGATCACCGTGGAGACCGGCACCAGCAGGCGGGGGAAATAGATCTTCGTGAACACCTTTACGTTTTCCACAAAGGTGTTGCTGTTGCCCGTAAGGCAGGTGGAAAAATAGTGCCAGACGATATTGCCGCACATATAGAACAGAAATTCCGGCACGCCGTCGGTATCCAGCTGGGCGACGGTGCCGAAGATGAACGTGAAGATGATCGTCGTGAGCAGCGGCTGGATGAGCGCCCAGGCCGGGCCGAGCACGGTCTGCTTGTATTTCACGACAAAATCGCGCTTGACGAACAGGCCGATCAGATCGCGATACTGCCAGAATTCTTTGAAGTTGATATCGTACCACTTGGTGCGCGGACGGATGACGATGCTCCAGTCCTGCTTTTTTTCGGACAATTCCCTTTCCTCCTCTATGGCGGCGCGCACGCCGAAAACCGGGAGCCCGCATTCTTTTTTGGCAGGTACCCGGTCGATATTCGTATTCTATTGTATTATAGCGTGTTTTGGGCCGGGCGGCAACAGCACGCGGGTTAATCCCGTTGCAAAGACATTGTTGTTCCGGCCGTTCTGCTGTGGAGATATTGCTTTTCCCAAATGGTTTCTTTGGGTGGGGGTTCGGGGGAGGGGATTTATTTTTCAAAAGTAAACCCCACCCCCCCAAAGCCTTACAGCGCGA
>JAFQGN010000193.1 GCA_017398245.1 Clostridia bacterium
CGGGGGAGACCTTTTTCTTTTCCCAAAGGCGAGCCGTACTCGTTTTCATTTACTACCGCGGAAACCTGCGATAGGCCATTATTCCCCCACTCGGTTTGTTTGGGGAGGGCGCGGGAGGGGCCGTTCTTTTCCTAAAGAAAGGCCCCTCCCGCAGAAAATGATGCTGCACGCGCGCCGGCGTTGTGCTACAATAGTCCCATGCGAACCGAAGGAGGCTTCCCCATGCTCATCATCGCCCACCGCTCCGGCCCCGGCGTCTATCCCGAGCAGTCCATCCTCTCCGCGCGCGAAGCGCTCAAAAACGGCGCGGACATCGTCGAAATGGACGTGCGCGAAACCAAAGACGGCACGCCCGTCATCTGCCACGACGACGACACCGGCCGCATGTTCGGCGTGCAGGGCGATGTGAAGGATTTCACCTTGCAGCAGTTCATGGCCATGCGCCATGTGGCCGACCGCTCCTTCGCCCCGCACACGCTCGAAGACGTGCTCGCCTGCGGCGTAAAGCCCCTTCTCCTGCACTGCAAGCAGACCGGCGCGCAGCAGATGGAAAATATCTGCGCGCTGCTGAACCGCTACGGCGCGGCGGCTACCACCACCATGGGCATCCAGAGCCCGGAAAACGCCCTTGTCATCCGCAAAACCGCCCCCGCCTGCCGCATCCTCGCCTTTATGCCCAGCCCGGAGGAAATCGAAGCCTTCGGCGCGATGGATATCGACTACATCCGCCTGTGGGAACATTGGCTCACGCCCGAGCGCGTCGCGCGCGTGCATGCCACCGGCAAAAAGCTGTGGATCATGGCCTGCGATAAGGCCTGCGGCGGCACAGGCTATACCACGCGCGAGGCAATGTCCCGCTTTGCCGATCTGGGCGCGCACGCCGTGCTCGTAAACGATATCCCCTGGGCCATGCAGAAATAAAATCGGATACACAGAAAGGAACGAAGAAAAATGGAAAACAAGATCCTCTTTGCAAGCGATTATCAGGAAGGCGCGCACGAGGCCATCCTCAACGCCTTCGTCAAGACCCAGCAGGAGCAGAACCCTGGCTACGGCACCGATACATACTGCGCCAGCGCCGCCGAAAAGATCAAGGCCGCATGCAATGCGCCCGATGCGCAGGTCGCCTTCA
The DNA here is from genome assembly GCA_017398245.1 of Clostridia bacterium. The sequence goes on from JAFQGN010000193.1 coordinate 1,133, forward strand.
TCACCGGCGGCACCCAGACCAACCAGCTGGTTATCGATGCCATGCTCCAGCCCTACGAGGGCGTCGTCTCCGCCACCACCGGCCATGTCGCCGTGCACGAAGCCGGCGCGATCGAATACACCGGTCACAAGGTGCTGGAAGTTCCGCAGGAAAACGGCAAGATCCAGGCTGAGGTGCTCAAAGCCTACCTCGCCCGCTTCTATGCCGACGGCAACCACGAGCACATGGTCTTCCCGGGCATGGTCTATATCTCCCATCCCACCGAAGTGGGCACCCTCTACACCAAGGCTGAACTGGAAGATCTGCACGCCGTCTGCGCGCAGTACGAAATCCCCCTCTATCTGGACGGCGCGCGCATGGCCTACGGCCTCATGAGCAGCGCAACCGACGTCGACCTGCCCGCCATCGCCGCCAATTGCGATGTCTTCTATATCGGCGGCACCAAATGCGGCGCGCTCTGCGGCGAAGCCATCGTCTTCTCCCACAACAATATGCCCGCGCATTTCGTCACCCGCATCAAGCAGCACGGCGCGCTGCTGGCCAAGGGCTGGGTCACGGGCCTGCAGTTCGACGTCCTCTTCACCGACGATCTTTACTATAAAATCGGCCGCCACGCCATCGAGCTGGCCGACTATATGAAGGCCGCGCTCAAGGAAAAGGGCCTGCGCTTCTTCATCGATTCTCCCACCAACCAGCAGTTCATCATCATGGAAAACAAGCAGCTGGAGGAATTCGGCCAGAAGATCGGCTACAGCTACTGGGAACCCTACGACGGGAACCACACCGTCATCCGCCTGTGCACCTCCTGGGCCACCAAAAAGGAGAACGTAGATTATCTCCTTTCCCTTCTGTAATATGTGGGCCCCGGATAAAGCGCGGCTGGAAGCCGCCGGCGTCACCGGTTTTGGCGTGATCGACCCGCGCGAGATCGTCTTCGGGCAGGAGATCCGCGATATCTGCGAGGGCAACGGCTGCGGAGGCTATGGAAAAACATGGGCCTGCCCGCCCTATCACGGCACCGTCGAAGAATGCCGCGAGCGCTGCCTTTCCTACGCACGCGCGCTCGTCTTCCAAACGGTCTACCCCATTGAAGATTCCTTCGATTACGAAGGAATGTTCGAAGCCGGACATGCCTTCAAGGCCGTCTGCCGCAGCGTGCAGGCCATCGCGCGCGAAGAGCTGCCCCGCTTCCTGCTTCTTGGCAACGAGGGCTGCGGCAAATGCGCCAAATGCACCTGTCCGGATGCGCCCTGCCGCTTCCCGGAAGACCTGATCCCCGCCGTGGAGGGCTACGGCATCTATGTGAACAAGCTGGCCGAATCCGCCGGGATCAAATACATCAACGGCGCAAACACCGTCACTTATTTCGGCATGCTTCTGTACTGACAGCCGCCCGATGGCACGGAACATCCGGCACCAAGCACACGTGCAGGCATATTTCGCAAAGCATATGTCTTCCCCGCGCCGTTCCCTGCCCCTACGAGCCGCATCACTGTAAAACGGAGGTACAGCCATGTATCTGCAGCACGAAAAGATCGTCATCCGCAACGCTTTGCCCGAGGACGCGCCTCAGCTCTGTCTCTGGTGGAACGACGGCTCCGTCATGGCGCACGCCGGGTTCCCGAACGGCCTTGGCACGACGGCCGAAAAGGAGGCCGCGCGCCTCGCCCTGCAAACGGATGAGACCGGCCGCCGCCATATCATCGAGTACTCCGGCCGCCCCATCGGCGAGATGAACTACCGCAACAAAGGCTGCGGCGTTGCCGAGATCGGCATCAAGATCTGCGACAGCTCCATGCAGAACCGGGGCCTTGGCAAGGTCATCCTCACTCTGTTCATCGAAGGTCTGTTCGCGCAACTCGGCTACACGAAGATCATCCTGGATACGAATACGAACAACCTGCGCGCGCAGCATGTCTACGAGCAGCTCGGGTTCCGCAAACTGCGCGTCAATGTTGATTCCTGGGTCGATCAGCTCGGCCGCCCGCAATCCTCTGTCGATTACGAGCTGACCCGCGTCGACCTCGTCCCCTTCTACTAAGGGGCGACAATGGAAAATTTTGCGGGAGGGGAATTTCTTTCGGAAAAGAAATCCCCCTCCCGCGCCCTCCCCAAAGAAACCAATATGGGGTTCTCTCATTCTATCGAAAAGTCAGTTGATGCTGATGGCTGATGATTGCCGAACCTCCACCAAAAAGAAACCGATTATTCTGTTTCTCACTTACGACAGAACGGACGGCAGTAATGCCTTTTAGATCTCCAGTCTCCCCAAATTGAGGATTCTTAAGGGAATCATTCCCTTAAGCGGGGGTTCAGGGGCAGAACCCCTGACGTCTCCCCTTGCCCAAGCGAAAGCCCGGCCCGCACGATACGTGCAGCCGGGCTATTCTTTTTGATGGATCAGCAATCCCTATTCCCAAAAATCGAGGGTTCCAAGGGGAATGATTCCCCTTGGCGAGGGGCTTGGGGGCGAGAAGCCCCCAACGTACCCCTGTTCGACGCAAAAAGACCCGGGTTCCTTGCGGAACCCGGGCATTTTTGTGTTTGAATGGGCCGAGCGGGGAGACGAGCTTATTCCTCGTCTTCCTCTTCGTCGTACTCGCCGTATTCGGCGTCGTCGCCGGCATACAGGTCGTTGTTGACGAAATCGATCAGCTTGTCCATGAGCTCGTCGTCCTCGACCGGCACGAACTCTTCCTCGTCCTCTCCGACGGGCTGGACCATCATGATGATGGCGTCCTTCTGCTCGCAGCCTGCGCAGGATTCTGCATC
>JAFQGN010000194.1 GCA_017398245.1 Clostridia bacterium
CGTATCGGAAAGCATCCACCTGAGCTCGTCCTCGGCCATCATGCTCGTGCGGATCGCCAGTACGCCGCTCATCCTGCGCAATTCGCAGCCCGTCAGCTCCGGCGGGATGGAGCCGTCCACGCGCACAACAAAGCGGGAGACCAGCTTCTCCTCCTTGAACTTCGGCACGAAGTCTCCCTTCGGATAGGCCGCCGGGTTCTTCGCCGCATCGATAATATCGCCCACGATCGCGCTGGCCGTGGGCATGCTGCCCGCGCCGCGGCCGGCAATAGTCGTCTCGCCCGCAAAATCGGTATGGATCTGCACGGCGTTGAACACATCGCGGATGTTATAGAGCGAATGGCCCCTGGGCACAAAGCAGGGACGCACGCTGCCGGTCCATGTTTCGCCCTGCATGCACGCGCGGGCGATCAGCTTGATCCTGCCCTCGAACAGCTCCGCCGCGCGGATATCCTCCTGCGTCACGCGGCTGATGCCCTCGCAGGGCACCTTGCTGTGGTCGTCAAAACGGCTGGCGAACGCTTCATGCGCCAGAATGGCGATCTTCCTGCGCGCGTCGTGGCCTTCCACGTCGGCAGAGGGATCGGCCTCCACATAGCCCAGCCTCTTGGCTTCGTCCAGCGCCGTGGGGAAGGAAATGCCCTGCTCCTCCATGCGCGTGAGCAGATAGTTGGTCGAGCCGTTCACGATGCCCGTGATCTGCTGAAAATGGTTTCCGCCCAGGCACAAATTGATCGGCCGGATGATCGGGATCGCTCCGCCCGCCGCGCCTTCGTACAGATAGCGCACGCCCATGCGCGAGCCGATCTCCTCCAGCTCGTCGCCGTGCGCGCTCACCAGCTCCTTGTTGGAGGTGATGATGCTCTTGCCCGCCTCCAGCGCGCGCTTGGTATAATCGTATGCATCGCCGACGCCGCCCATGGCCTCTGCGATGATCCCGATTTCCGGGTCGTTCAGGATATCGTCAAAATTGTTCGTCACAAGTACGCCGCGGGGCGCCTCCACCGGCCTTTTGTCCAAAATGGCCTTGAGCACCACTTCCACGCCGGCCGCGCGGTTGATGCGCTCCCGGTTTTCCATCAGCATTTTAACCGTGCCCGAGCCTACCACGCCGCAGCCCAAAATCGCAACACCGATCATATCGTTCACATCCTTCGGATCTCGATTGTATTCAGCAAGTTTTCGTACGTCGCCCTCTCCAGCAGCTGCGTGCCTTCGGTCATGCAGCTGGCCGTGCCGGCTGCAACGCCCATGCGCAGCACATCTTCCAGCTCTTTTTCAGCCAGAAAGCCCGCCGAGAGCCCGGCGACCATCGCGTCGCCCGCGCCCACCGTGCTCTGCACCGGCACTTCCACGCGCGGGGCATACAGAGTCTCGCTGCCGTTGGTCAGCAGCGCGCCCTTTGCTCCCATCGATACCGCCACGTTCGCAATGCCCATGTCGATATACCGCATCGCCGCGTCGCGGATCTCCTCCAGCGTTCCAAAGCTCTTGCCCGTCGCCACTTCCAGCTCGTACAGGTTCGGCTTGATCAAAAACGGCCTCGCCTTGATCCCCTCGCTGAACTTCGCGCCCTCGGCGTCCAGCACGCAGCGGCAATCGAGCCCTTCGGCCTGTTCGATCGCCAAGCGATAAAAATCATCCGGGCAGCCGGGCGGCAGAGAGCCCGTCATCACCAGAAAATCGCTCTTTTCCGCGTGCACGGCGATCAGATCCAGCATTTTTTCCAGCGTTTCTGCCTTCACCGGCAAACCGGATTCGTTGATCTCCGTCACCTGTCCGGTCGCCTCATCCAGCAGCTTGATATTCGTGCGCACGCTTCCCTCCAGCCACACAAAATCGCACGCGCAGCCGTTGGCCAGCAGCTTGTTTTCGAACATGCGTCCGTTTTCCTTATACAAAAGGCCGATGCAGCCCGCCGCCAGACCAAGCTTCGCGGCCGAAACGGCAACGTTTATGGCCTTTCCGCCCGCATCGCTGCGTGCAGAAAAAACGCGGTTCATTCCACCATAGGTAAACTGCTTCACTTTCACCGTCCTGTCGATGCAGGGGTTGAGCGATACTGTAGTAATCATCGTACATGCTCCTTTTCGGCGCATATTTTTCATTATGTAAAGGCTATTATATCTCTCAATCGTCCGTTTGTCTACCAAAACCTCACCGTACTCTGTCCGTCCAAAAGCCGGTGCACCCTGCACATTCAAAAAAAGAGACCGCCCGAAAAGGACAGTCTCTTTTGTATATTGCTTTGCAGCGATTCCGATGCGGATTAGTCCTCGTCGTCCTCGTCCAGCTTGGCGTTTTCGATGATCTTCTTCGCGTCGGTGGCCGGCACTTCCTCGTAGCGCACGAATTCCATATCGAAGGAACCGCGGGCCTGAGTCATGGAGCGCAGGTCGGTCGCATACTTGAACATCTCAGCCAGGGGGGCTTCGGCGGTGACCATCTGCTGGCCGTTCACCTGGTCCATACCCATGATGCGGCCGCGGCGCTTGTTCATATCGCCGATGATATCGCCCATGTACTCGTCCGGAACGTACACATGCACGGTGTAGATCGGCTCGAGCAGGACGGGGCTGGCGTTGGTCAGCTGCTTGAACGCGAGGCGGGCAGCGATCTTGAACGCCATTTCAGAGGAGTCGACCGGGTGATAGCCGCCGTCATACAGCTGAGCGGTGAGGCCAACGACCGGGAAGCCGGCGAGAACGCCCTTGAGGATGTTGTCGCGCAGGCCCTTTTCAACGGCCGGGATGAAGTTGCGCGGGACGGTGCCGCCCACGACAGCATCTTCAAAATGGAACTCGGTATCGGTCGGATCGTCGTTCGGACGGAACTTGATCTTGACATCGGCGAACTGGCCGTGACCGCCGGTCTGCTTCTTATGGCGGCCTTCAACATCGACCGGCTTGCGGATGGACTCACGATACGGGATCTTGGGATCCTGCAGGATGCATTCCGCGCCGAACTTGGAAGCCAGCTTCTTGGTGATGACTTCGATATGCATCTCACCGAGGCCGCTGAGGACGGATTCGGTGGTCTCAACGTTCTTTTCAACCTTGATGGTCGGGTCTTCTTCCATCAGGCGGCTCAGGCCGGAGAAGATCTTGTCTTCTTCGCCGGACTTCTTGGCGTACACGGCCTTGCTGATGCAGGGAGCCGGGAACTGCAGATCCGCAAACTTGATGGGCTTGGCAGCGTCGCACAGGGTGTGGCCGGTGGCGACGGACTGGAGCTTGGCCAGAGAGCAGATATCGCCGGCGATGACCTTGGTCACGGGGATCTGCTTCTTGCCGCGCTGCATGTACAGGGTGCCGGGCTTTTCGGTCTTGTCGGCATTGGCGTTATACAGCTGCATATCGCCGGTGAGGGTGCCGGAGGTGACCTTGATCAGGCTCAGCTTGCCAACGAACGGGTCGGCCATGGTCTTGAAAACGCGGGCGGAGAAGGGCTGGTCTTCGAGGCAGATGCGCTCTTCGACGTCGCCGGTCTTCGGGTTTTCGCCTTCGATAGTATGATCGGCCGGGGACGGCATGAGGGAGATGATGTTGTCCATCAGACGGGCGATTCCGACGCGGGTCAGACCGGAGCAGCACACGACCGGAACGACGGTGCCTTCCAGAATGCCCTTGCTCAGGCCCTGCTGCATTTCTTCAGCAGTCAGCTCGCCGGCGTCGAAGTACTTCTCCATCAGCTCTTCGTCAGCGCCAGCAGCGGCTTCCATCAGCATCTCGCGGGCGGAATCGAGCTCGCCCTGCACGCTGGCGGGAACCGGAACTTCCTTCAGGGTCTTGCCTTCGCCGGTGAACGCCTTGTTGTCCAGAACGGAAACGACGCCTTCGAACTTGCCGCCGTTCATGATCGGGACCTGGATCGGGGCGATGCAGGAGCCGTACTTATCGGTCAGGGTAGCCAGAGCCTTGTCGAAGTTGGCGTTTTCGCGGTCCATCTGGTTGATGACGACCAGGCGGGAAACGTTGTTCTTTTCGCAGGCGGCCCAGCCCTTTTCGGCGCCGACGCTCGGGCCGGAAACAGCGCCCACCAGAATGATGGCGCCTTCGCAAACGGCCAGCGGGCCGACCATTTCACCGGCGAAATCGAAATAGCCGGGAACATCGACGAGGTTGATCTTGGTGTCCTTCCACTCCAGCGGCGCAACGGCAGCGGAAATGGAAATATGGCGCTTCACTTCTTCGGTATCGAAGTCGGTGGTGGTGGCGCCGTCTTCAACGCGGCCCTGACGCTCGATCGCGCCGGCGGTGAAGAGCATGGCCTCGACCAGAGTGGTCTTGCCCTCACTGCCGTGGCCCACGACAGCAAGGTTGCGGATGTCCTTGGAAGTCAGTTCTTTCATTTGGTACTCCCCCTATGAAAATGGATTCAGCATTTCACATACACGCGAAGGCGCGCATGCCGCGCCCATACGCGTCAGACTATCATTTATATTAACAGAATTGTGCCATCTTGAAAAGCCTTTTTTGGGTAGTCCAGCACTTTTTAGTGAATTTTTGTGAAAACCGCGCTGTTTTTTGGTGCTTTTTACAGACGGAACAGCGCCTGCATGCGCCTTGTCCCCTCTTTCTCGTCTCCGCTGCTGAAAAACTGCACTTCTCCGGCGCCTTCCCCTCGCAAAAGGCCGCGCTGCTCCAGAACGCGCCGGGCCTGCCTTGCCGTCCCTTCGTTTCCGTCAAACAGCTTCGTTCCCGGAAGCGCTTTGCCGATCGCCTTTTTCAAAAACGGGTAATGCGTGCAACCCAATACGCACGCGTCCACCCGCATTCCCCGGTACGGCCGGAACAATTCCTCCAGATACTTATCCAGTTCTTCGCTCTCCAGCTCCATCCGTTCGGCAAATTCCATCAGCCCCGGGCAGGGCAGCAAAATCGAATTCTTCCCGTACCGTTCCACCAGCAGCCGCAGTTTTTCCTGTCGGATGGTCGCCGGCGTGGCCATCACCAGCATCACTCCGTCGCCCACAGCCTCGCCCGCGGGCTTCACCGCCGGCTCGATGCCGATCACCGGGATCTCCAGCGTCTTTCGCAAGTGGGCCGCCGCCGCGCTCGTAGCCGTGTTGCAGGCGATGACCAGTTCCTTTATCCCCTTATCGATCAGGACCTGCGCCGCCCGAACCGTCAGCGCGCGGATCTCTTCCTCTTTTTTTGTGCCGTAAGGCGCGTTGCCGCTGTCGCCATAATAATAGAACGTTTCCGTCGGCATGCATTTCACCAGCTCGCGCAGGGTGCTCACGCCGCCAACGCCGCTGTCCAGCACGCCGATCGCCCTGTTCCTCATCAGCGCCGCCTCCTTCC
>JAFQGN010000195.1 GCA_017398245.1 Clostridia bacterium
CATCAATGGAAAGAGCTACAAGCTGCGCGGCGGCTGCATCCACCACGACAACGGCCCGATCGGCACGGCGGAATTTGCGGCGGCGGCCAAGAGGCGCGTAAGGCTGATGAAAGAGGCGGGATACAACGCGATTCGCTCTTCGCACAACCCGATGAGCCGCGCGCTGCTGGATGCATGCGACGAGCTGGGCGTGATGGTGATGGACGAGAGCTTTGACACATGGAACCAGCCCAAGACGATTTACGACTACCACCTGTTCTTCCGTGAGTGGTGGGCGGCGGACACGAAGGCCATGGTCGAAAAGGATTACAACCACCCGTGTGTGGTGATGTATTCGATCGGCAACGAGATCGCCGAAAGGGACGGCGGCGGAGACGGCGGCGCATGGGCGCGCAGGCAGGCGGAGTACATCCGCTCGCTGGACCATACCAGGCCCGTTTCGAGCGCGCTGTGCAATATCAACGATCCGGACGTCGAGCGCAAGGAGCGCGGGCAGTTCACGGGCAAAAAGGGCGTGGACGGCGTGCCGATGTGGGACGTGACGGACAGGGATATCGACTATTTCTGCAAAAAGAGCCAGGATTATACCGACGCGCTGGATGTGGCGGGCATGAACTACCTGCAGAAGACCTATGCGGCGCAGAGGGAACGGTTCCCGCACAGGGTGATCTGCGGTACGGAGAGCATGATCGCGCAGTACGGCGAGGTATGGGACATGGTCGAGGCGGACAGCGCGATCGTGGGCGACTTCTGCTGGACGGCGTGGGAATATCTGGGCGAGGCCGGCTGCGGCAAGATCGATTACGAGGAAGACGGAAACGAAAAGGCGCTGGCCGCGTTCATGGGCGACGCCCCCTGGGTGATGGCCTATTGCGGAGACTTTGACCTGACCGGCGACAGGCGCGTGCAGAGCTATTACCGCGAAATTGTATGGAAGCTCCGCAAGGCGCCGTACATCGGCGTGCAGAGGCTGAACCGGCACGGGCAGAAGCCCTATTACACGCCGTGGAGCTGGTCGGACACGGTGGCGAGCTGGACCTGGCCGGGCTGGGAAGGCAAGGAGACGGACGTGGAAGTGTACGCAGACGCGGACGAGGCCGAGCTGCTGATCAACGGCGTTTCGCAGGGCAGGCTGCCGGTGAAGGAGTACAGGGCGATCTTTACGGTGCAGTATGCGCCCGGGAAGATCGAAGCGGTGGCATACAAGGCCGGCGAGGAGACGGGAAGGTTTGCGCTGGAGACGGTCGGCAAGGCCGTGGCGCTGAAGCTGGAGGCCGAGACCCTGGGCGCAGACGGCATCTGGCACGCGGGCGAGGGCGATTTGGCCTATGTGCGCGTGACGGCCGTGGACGAGCAGGGCAGGCGCGTGTACTGCACGCCGGATGTGCGCGTGACGGTGGAAGGCGCGGCGACGCTGATGGGCTACGGCTCCGGCGACCCGGTGACGAAGCACAACTACTGGGAAGACAGCTGCGCGCTGTTTGACGGCGTGGCGATCGCCGTGCTGCGTTCCGCGAAGGAAGCGGGCAAGGTGCGCGTGAGCGTGCAGGCCGAGGGGCTTGCGGGCGCGCAGATCGAGATCGAAACGAAGTAAACAAGAGTATTTGGGACAAGGGAAGGCGCTTTCTCCGCAGGGAGAAGGCGCCTTCCTTTTTATATATTGGAAACGGATGGGCAGGGGGATTTTGCCGGAAGAACTTTGGATGAGGGGCAAAGGTTTTACAGGGAGAAAGGGAGGGGAGAGCGGCAGAGGAAAGAAGGAGCATGCGGGATCGGAGGAGGCGGCGGACGGGGGAGAGGCGCGCGGCGAGGGCGAAAAATGCACAATGCAGGGGTGTGAAATTGCACAATTGCGAAAACTTTACACGAAAAGTGCGGGTTTGCTATTTGTTTTGATGGGTTTATCTACTATAATAAGAAACATTGATGATACGCCGAAGATGTTTTTTGCAAAAAACATCCCTGTCCATATGCATGGACAGGGAACGATGGTTCGATGCGAAAAGCGGGAGAGGCTTGTTATCAAAATATATGGAGAGGATATGTGACTTATGAAGAAGTTCGTATCTGTTGCCCTGGCACTGATGCTCGCTCTGTCCGGTCTGACCGCTGTTGCCGAAACCGCGTTCACCCCGGCCGAGACTTACGAAGTTGGCGAGCGTTCCTACTTTGGCGGCAATGTGACGCTCGAGCCGGCTCCCATCGGCGGCGGCAGCGTGACCACCGATTCCTACGCGAATGAGGCCGGCAAGGACTACACCGATGAAAAGGTGTACACCTACAACGATTTCACCGGCGCCATCACCTCTGAGACCGACTGGAACCCCCACACCTGGGAGACCAACGACGACGGCAACATCATGAGCATGATGACCATGGGCTTCTACAACTTCGTGCTCAACAGCGACAAGACCGGTTACTCCATCGTGCCGGAAATGGCCGCTGACTTCCCGGTGGACGTGACCGCCGAGTATGTGGGCACCTATGGCGTGGAAGAGGGCGAGACCGCCAAGGCCTGGCGTATTGCGCTGAACAAGGACGCTGCCTGGCAGAACGGCGTTGCCATCGACGCTGACGATTACATCTATTCCATGCAGCAGCAGCTCAACCCCAAGATGCTCAACCGCCGCGCTGACTCCTACTACGACGGCGATTTCTCCATCGTGGGCGCGAAGGCGTATCTGTATTCCGCTCAGGCCGGCCAGACCGGCTACAAGGGCATGAGCTATGCCAGCGTTCAGGAAGCTCTCGACGCGCAGGCTGACCTGTACGTTGATATGTGGGGCTTCTGGGGCCTGGAAGGCTGCGTTGACGCCGAAGGCAACGCCTGCCCGCAGTATGCTTCTATTGCGGACGATACCATGTACCGCGACGTGGCCGTGACCGATGAAAACGGCGCGGAAGCCTGGGTCAGCGGCAAGTATCTGTTCGACACCTACTTTGCCCCCGGCATGCCCTATGAGAGCTATGCTCCGGATTACGTTTGCGAATCTTACGTGATCGAAGGCGCTTCCTGGGACGAAGTCGGCCTGAAGAAGATCGACGAGTACACCATCGACATCATTCTGGAAGCTCCGGTTTCCGAACCGAGCTTCTATATGCCCTACAACCTGAGCAGCACCTGGCTGGTGAATGAAGAACTGTACGAAGAGTGCAAGACCTTCTACGACGCCGATGGCCTGGAAGTGGAGACCGAAGAAGAGGCTGCTTCCATCACCACCAACTACTGCACCACTCTGGAGACTACCATCGGCTACGGCCCGTATCAGATGGACTACTTCGAGCTGGACAAGCAGTATTCCTTCGTGCGCAACGAGAACTGGTACGGCTATAAGGACGGCAAGCACGTTGGCCAGTATCAGACCGACAACTATGTTGTGAAGGTTATCACCGAGCACAGCACCGCCATGCTGGCCTTTGAAAAGGGCGAGATCGACGGCGTCGGCCTGCAGTCTGAAGACATGGCCAAGTATGCTTCCAGCAGCTACATCAAGTACACCCCCGAATCCTACACCACCAAGTTCACCTTCAACACCGATTATGAGAAGCTGCTCTCCCGCGGCACCAATTCTCAGATTCTGGTGATCGACGAGTTCCGCGAGGGCTTTGCTCTGGCTCTGGACCGCAACGAATTCGCCACCGCTTACACCGCTGCCGGTACTGCCGGTTTCGGTATCCTGAACTACATGTACACCTATGATCCCTTCACCGGCGCTGCCTACCGCGACAACGAGACCGCCATGGCGACTCTGGTTGACCTGTACGGCATCACCTGGGGCGAGGGCGGCGAATACGAGACCCTGGACGAGGCCTATGCCGCGATGACCGGCTACAATATGGTCGGCGCCCAGGAAGCGATGAAGATCGCCGGCGAAAAGGCCATTGCTGCCCAGATCTGGGACGGCGAGAGCCCGATCGAGATCGAATTCCGCGTGTACAACAGCGACACCGTGTACGTCCAGATGGTCAACTACTTCAACACCCAGCTGGCCGAAGCCTGCAAGGGCTCTGCCTTCGAGGGCAAGGTCAGCCTGAAGATGACCGTTGACCCGGACTACTACGAGACCAACTACTCCGGCGGCGCGGACGCCATCTTCACCACCTGGGGCGGCGCGGCTATGAGCCCGTTCGGCACCTTCTATCAGTGCTACTGCGACGCCTCTGACGGCAGCGGCAACCAGATGGAATACGGCTTCGACACCAACGAAGTCATGGTCACCTACAATGTGGACGGCGTGGAGATCACCGACACCCTGCACAACTGGGCCAACTGGTGCAACAACGCTTCCATCCCGGCGATCGACGAGCAGATCGGCAAGTTTGCCGACTACTCCTACGCCACCCGCTGCGCCTTTGGCGCCGGCGTTGAGCGCGGCCTGCTGATGTACTACACCACCACCCCGCTCTACTACCGCAACGTTGCTTCCCTGACCTCTCAGAAGGTCAACGAGGCCTCTGATACCTATTATCAGCTGGTCGGCTTCGGCGGCATGCAGTTCATGACCTACAACTATGACGACACCGAGTGGGCCGAGTACTGCGCCAACAACACCCTGGTGTACTAATAGAGTGGTAAGATGAGGCGTTCGAAGGGCTGCTTCTGAACGCATGGGCACAGGCTGCTTTGGCGGCCTGTGCCCCTCATTGCAATACTGCCCATGGAGGCAGGCGCGTTTTTTGCGCAAAATGCTGCCCGGCGGGAGCGCGCGGGCAGAAAAAAAGGGCATATCCGCCATGGTATGCAGGCCGCGACGCAGCCTGCGCAGCATGCCGGATATGCGCAGCAGCCACGCAAAGGCAAACCTGAATTTCATCCGGCGAACCAGAGGCGCGCGGTGCCTGTGGCGCCCGGGGAATACGGATGGAAAACGATGGGGGATAGCAACGATGACGAAATACGTTATAAAGCGCATACTGCTCATGTTCCTGACGCTGTTCGTGATCATGACGATGTGCTTTGTTCTGATCAAGCTTCTGCCGCTGCCCGCAGTGCGCGAAATGGGCCGCGACATCAACCTGATCCTCGCGAAGAGGGAACAGATGGGCTATAACAAGCCGATCATGGTGCAGTATTATCTGTTCTGGAAGAACATTATTCTGGACTGGGACTGGGGCGTAGGCGAGCAGATGTACGGCGCGCTGAGCGTTTGGGACGTGCTGATGCAGAAGCTGCCCTACACGGTGCTGGTCAATTTGTATTCCATTTTGCTGGCGATCCCGCTGGGACTTGGCTTTGGTATTTACGCGGCTCTGAAAAAGAACAAGTGGCAGGACCACTTTATTTCCACGCTGGTGGTCGTGTTCATTTCGGTGCCGAGTTATGTATATGCGTTCCTTGTGCAGTATTTTTTGTGCTTTAAGTTTGCGCTGTTCCCGCTGCAGCTGGAATCGCTGAGCAATGCGACGCTGTTCAGCTGGCCGATGTTCAAATCCATGCTGCCGGCGGTGTTCTCGCTGAGCTTCGGCGTGATCGCGGGCCTGACCCGTTACACGCGTGCCGAGCTGAGCGAAGTGCTGACGGGCGATTATATGCTGCTGGCGCGCACGAAGGGCCTGACGAAGGCGCAGGCGATCTCCCGCCATGCGCTGCGCAACGCGATGGTCGTCATTTTGCCGATGATCATCGGCGAATTCATCGGCATTCTGGGCGGCTCGCTGATCATCGAAAACATCTTCGGCATCCCGGGCATCGGCAACATGTTCATCGCCTCGATCAACGTGCGCGATTACAATTTCTTCATGGCGCTGACGGTGTTCTACACCTTTATCAGCCTGGCGTCGGGCATCCTGATCGATATTTCTTACGGATTTATTGATCCGAGAATCAGAATGGGGTCGAAGAAATGATGAGTGAGAAGAATTACGGGAAGATCCCGGCGGAGAAGTTCAGCTTCGCACAGAAGGACAAGAAAATATACGATACGAAGCTCAAGACCAAGCCGATCGGCTATTTCAAGGATGCATGGCTGCGCTTCCGCAAGAACAAGAGCGCGGTCATCGCCTTTGCGCTGATTGTGTTTCTGATGCTCTTTGCGATCATCGTGCCCTTTGTTTCCCATTATGACGTCACCTTCCGCGACGGTTACTACAAGACCGTGCTGCCCAAGCTGAGCTTTATGGAGGGCACGGGCATCTGGGACGGCACGAAGGTGCAGAAGGAGAGCCAGGCCGGCTACGAGTACCACAACGCCATCGGCCAGGAGACCGGGCGCACGGTGGTGACCGACGTGGTGGAGAGCTGGGTGGATTCCACGGGCGAAACGTTCTATAACATTCGCGTGGACAGCTACACCAAGGTGGGCTTCATTTTTGCCAACCTTGGCGAGCAGGAATATCAGGACCTGATGGCCTATCAGAACGAGACGGGTATTCAGGTGATCTATCCGCTGCAGAAGACCCATGCGACGCCCTATGTCATGGGCAATGCGGGCGCGAATTTCTGGTACAAGCTGGAAAACGAGGATTATACTTCCCACGGCGGCGCTGCGCTGGATGAAAACGGCGAGTATGTGCACAATTACATGACCAGCGACGACGCGCAGAAGGCGGGGTATACTTCGCTGCGCATTGAAGGCGACAACGGCGGCGAGGACGGTAAGAGCTGGTATGTCTACGCGCTGAAGAACCAGACCGGCTACAAGATGCGCCTGGACTACTACGAATATTTCATTTACAAGAACGGGTTTGAGCCGTCGTTCTCCTTCGGCACGAACATTTACGGACAGGATATTTTCACCTGTCTGGCCGCCGGCGCGAGGCTCTCGTTCCTGCTGGCGTTCTCCGTTTCGTTCATCAACTTCATCATCGGCGCGTGCTACGGCGCGATCGAGGGCTATTACGGCGGCCTGGCCGATATCGTGATGGAGCGAATTTCCGAAATTCTGGGCGCGGTGCCGTTCGTGGTCGTGGCGACGCTGTTCCAGATGCATCTGGCCGACAAGGCGGGTGTGCTGGGGTCGCTGCTGTTCGCGTTCGTGCTGACGGGCTGGATCGGCATGGCGGCGCGCGTGCGCATGCAGTTCTACCGCTTTAAGAGCCAGGAATACATCCTTGCGGCGCGTACCCTTGGCGCGAGCGATGCAAGGCTCATCTTCAAGCATATTTTCCCGAACTCGCTGGGCACGATCATCACCGGTTCGGTGCTGGCGATCCCGGGCGTGATCTTCTCCGAATCGATGCTTTCCTACCTTGGCATCATCAATCTGGAGACGTCCTCGCTCACTTCCATCGGTACGATGCTTTCGAACGGACAGGGCTATCTTTCCACGTATCCGCATATCATCCTGTTCCCTGCGCTGTTCATCTCCATTCTGGAAATTTCGTTCAACCTGTTCGGCAACGGTCTGCGTGACGCGTTCAATCCTTCGCTGAGAGGAGCGGATGAGTAAAATGGCGAAACTCGAAGTGAAAAACCTGACGATCTCTTTCCGCACCAACAACGGCGCGGTGCGCGCGGTGCGCGATATTTCCTTCAGCCTGAACGAGGGCGAAACGCTGGCCATCGCCGGTGAATCCGGCTCGGGCAAGAGCGTGACCACCCGTGCGGTGATGGGTATTCTGGCCGGAAACGCCATGGTGGACAACGGCGAGATCATTTACGACGGCAAGGATCTTCTGAAAATTTCGGAGGACGATTTCCACACGCTGCGCGGCCACAAGCTGGCCATGGT
Source organism: Clostridia bacterium (assembly GCA_017398245.1). Next base: position 7,671 of record JAFQGN010000195.1, read on the forward strand.
GTTCCAGGATCCGCTTTCTGCGCTGAACCCGATCATGAAGATCGGCCGTCAGCTGACCGAGGCGATGATCCTGAACAACAAGGAACGCCGCCGCGACGGAAAGGCGCAGTTCGGCCGCATGCTCTCTTTGCTGGAAAAGACGATGATCGAACAGCAGGGCGATGCGAACAAGGCCGAAGTGCAGCGCAAGGTCAAGGAATTTGACGGCTTTGTGCTCAAGGGCAACAAGATGGAGGAGAGCTTCAAGGC
>JAFQGN010000196.1 GCA_017398245.1 Clostridia bacterium
GTACGTCTCCCCCGTCTCAAACTCTTCTCTGGTCACATTCTGGCAGGAGTGCAAAAGCATCCCCTGCGCCCCCGTCGCCTCGCAGATCGTGTCCGCAATGCGGTGGGTCGAAAGTTCAATATAGAACACCACCGGCATCTGCATCTGCTTCACCTTTTCGATCAGCGCCGCAACAGTCGCCGCACTGGCCTCCGCGTCGGTCGAACAGCCCGGGAAAGCCGATTCCCAGTCCAGCCCATATTCTTTGGCAAAATACAGGAAGGGGAACCTATCGCCAAAGACCAGCTCCTTGCGCACGGCCCCGGAAACGATCGCGCGGATCTCCTCGTCCACCTGCGCGATCTGCGCGTTGTATGCCGCCGCATTGGCCGCATAGGCGTCTGCATTGGCCGGGTCAGCCTGCGAAAGCGCCTCGGCGATCGCGCTCACAATGGCCATCGCGTTCACCGGCGAAGTCCACACATGCTCGTCGTATTCGTGCGCATGCTCCTCGTGGTCTTCATGCCCCTCTTCGTCCGCGTGATGATGCTCCGACACACACGGCTCCACGATCTCCATCAGCCGCACGATCTGCATCCCGCTCGTGTCCAGCCCGGAAAGGATCTTCTGCGCCCACGTATCGTTTTCGCCGCCCACGCAGATAAACACGTCGCATTTCTGTATCGCGATGATGTCCATCGGCGTCGGTTCGTACGAATGGCTCTCCGCGCCGGGCTTGATCAGCATCTCAATTTCGGCCAGATCGCCCGCCACGGCGCGCGCAAAATCGTATTCCGGGAAGATCGTCGTCACAATGCGCAAGCCTTCCGCCCGCGCCTCGCCCTGCACAATAGGCGCGCACAGCAAAAATACCAGCATCAGCGCAAAAAATCTCTTCATATCGCTTTCCCTCCGGGAATATCTTCATTTACCGCTCCATTGTATCGCATTCTTACTTCCCGTTCAATGCAATCTTTGTATCCTTTGCATGAATTTGCACCCATTCTCCCGCCCGAATGCTCCCCCTCCCCCCGGCATACACTGCCAAACAACGCTTTACCACATGTTTGCTTGACAGACTGCCCCGTTCATGGTATCTTTTTTCGCAAGTGCAATGCAAAATATGCCTTTAAAATGCAATTTTCGGAGGAATGGATATGCAGAAATATAACGTCGGCGTCGTCGGCGCGACCGGTATGGTCGGCCAGCGCTTCCTCACCCTTCTGGCCGAACACCCGTGGTTCAACGTCGTGCGCCTTGCCGCCAGTCCCCGCTCCGCGGGCAGGACCTATGCCGAGGCCGTCGCGGGCCGCTGGGCGATGGCCGCTCCCATGCCCGAAAAATTCGCTGGTATGGTCCTTGTCGATGCGTCCGATATCCCCGCCGTCACTGAAGGCGTCGATTTCGTCTTCTGCGCCGTCGATATGCCCAAAGATCAGATCCGCGCTCTGGAAGAGGCCTATGCCAGGGCCGAGACCCCCGTCGTCTCCAACAACAGCGCCAACCGCTACCAGCTGGATGTGCCCATGATGATCCCGGAATGCAACCCGGAGCACATGGCCGTCATCCCTCTGCAGCGCAAGCGTCTGGGCACCGCGCGCGGCTTTATCGCCGCCAAGCCCAACTGCTCCATCCAGAGCTACGTCCCCGCGCTCACTCCCCTGCGCGATTTCGGCGTCGAAAAGATCTCCGTTTGCACCTATCAGGCCATCTCCGGCGCGGGCAAGACCTTCGAACGCTGGCCGGAAATGATCGATAACGTCATCCCCTATATCGGCGGCGAAGAGCTCAAAAGTGAGATCGAACCGCTCAAGATCTGGGGCACGCTCGACGAGACCGGCATCCAGCCTGCCAAGAGCCCCGTCATCTCCGCCCAGTGCTATCGCGTCGCCGTTGCCGACGGTCACATGGCCGCCGTCTCCGTGCAGTTTAAAAACAAGCCCTCTATGGACGAAATGAAGGCCCGCTGGGCCGCCTATCAGGGCCTGCCGCAGAAGTATGATCTGCCCAGCGCCCCCAAGCAGTTCCTCACCTATTTTGAGGAGCCCGATCGCCCGCAGAGCCGTCTGGACCGCGATATCGAGCGCGGCATGGGCGTGGCCATCGGCCGCCTGCGCGAAGACCCGCTCTTCGATTACCGCTTCGCCTGCCTCTCCCACAACACCCTGCGCGGAGCTGCCGGCGGCGCAGTCCTCACCGCCGAACTCCTCTGCCACGAAGGCTGGATCGAGCATAAATAACCCTTTCAAGCGCCCCGCATGTCGGCCGGGGCGCTTTTTGTCCGCTTATTTACACGATGATGCTCGACACACACCAAAAGAAGCGTTACTATAAACATACCATATTATTGGAGGTTTTTTTCCCATGCGCGTTGCTATCGGCTGTGATCATCTGGGTTATGTCCTCAAGGTACCGCTCATCGAGTACATCAAGGAACTTGGCCACGAAGTGGTCGATGTGGGCTGCAACACCACCGAAAGCGTCGATTATCCCATCTATGGCGAAAAGGTCGGCCGCGCCGTCGCCTCCGGCGACTGCCAGCTGGGCATCACCCTGTGCGGCACCGGCGCCGGCATCTCCCTTGCCGCCAACCGCGTCCCGGGCATCCGCGCCGTGTGCTGTTCCGATGAGTACACCGCCGAATACACCCGCCGCCACAATAATTCCAACGTGCTCTCCATGGGCATGAAGGTCGTCACCATCGATACCGCCAAGCGCCTCACCAAGCTCTTCCTCGAAACCGAGTTCGAGGGCGGCCGCCATCAGCGCCGCGTGAGCATGCTCGACGATATCCACTAAGTTTTCCACAGCCCTGCGCCGTTCCCGGCGCGGGGCTTTTTCTTTCCTCCCCCGTTGACGCGCTCTCCCCTGCGTGCTATCATATACGCATCATCATGCGCAGGAGGAATGGTCATGCCGTATGCATCTTTGGGAGGTCTGCAGCTGTTTTATGAAGAATTCGGGCACGGGGAGGCTGTGCTGTTCCTTCACAGCCATTTCAGCCGCGGTCTTCTCGCCTTCGGGGCGCAGATCCAACCGTTTCAGGGCCAATATCGCTGCCTCTTCCCGGATCTGCGCGGGCACGGGCGGACGATCTGTACCGATCTGACATGGGATTCCCGGCGCGCCGCAGACGACCTACCCGCCTTTCTGGATTCTCTCGGCGTCGATCGCGCGCATCTTATCGGTTATAGCTTTGGCTGCTCGGTCGGTCTGTATTTCGCCGCGAAATATCCTCAGCGCGTACGCTCGCTCTGCTGCATCGGCGCGAGCAGCGAACCCGTGTCGGACGGCTCGGAGGATTTTCTTCCGGAACGTCTGATCGCAACGGGCGATCGGGACACAATCGAAACCATGAACGCGCGGCATTACGACGCACATCAGGGCAACTGGCAGGAGTATCTTCGCCAGACCGTGCGCGATTGGCAGACGCACCCCAACCTTACCGAAGAGGAATGGCGTTCGCTCTCCTGCCCCGTCTTCTTCATCAACGGCGAGCACGACCCGTTCGGAAACGTGCGCGCTCTTCAGGCAAAATGCCCGCATGCTCAGGTCTTCGAAGTGCCCGACGGCAGCCACAGGCCGCATTTTCCCATGGAGCAGGCGAAGGAGATCAACGAAAAAATCCTTGCGTTTCTCTCCGCGCACTGAGGTAGATCTATGCATTTCGTTCAAGCAAAGGGCATCCTCTCCGCGCAAAACGGCATGAACCTCTATCGCGGCTGCACCCACGGCTGCATCTATTGCGACAGCCGCTCCGCCTGCTACCAGATGAAGCACGATTTTGAGGATATCGAAGTCAAGCAGAACGCCCCGCAGCTTCTGGAAGAGGCCCTTTCCCGCAAACGCGCCCGCTGCATGATCGGTACCGGCGCGATGTGCGATCCCTACATGCACTGCGAAGAGCAGCTCGGTCTCACGCGCCAATGCCTTGAAATCATCGATCGCTACGGCTTCGGCCTCGCCATCCAGACCAAGTCCGACCGCATCCTGCGCGATCTCGACCTGCTCCGTTCCATCCACTCCCGCGCAAAATGCGTCGTGCAGATGACCCTCACCACCTTCGATGAAGCCCTCTGCCGCGTCCTTGAGCCCAACGTCTGCACCACCCGCCGCCGCTTTGAAACGCTGGAGATCCTGCGCGAAAACAGAATACCGACCGTAGTCTGGCTCTGCCCGCTGCTTCCTTGGATCAACGATACCGAGGAAAACCTGCGCGGCATTCTGGAGTACTGCTTCCGCGCGCAGGTAAAGGGCGTCATCCATTTCGGCGTCGGGCTCACTCTGCGCGAAGGCGACCGCGAATATTTCTATTCCGCGCTCGATCGCCATTTCCCCGGCCTCAAACAAAAATATACCCAAAAATACGGCCTCTCCTACGAAGTGACCAGCTAAAACAACGACCGCCTCATGCATATTTTCCACAAAGAATGCGCCCGGCGCGGCGTGATGCACGATAACGACGCCATTTTCTCCTACCTGCACTCCTTCCCCCGCAAAAACGCAGGCGAGCAGCTCTCCCTCTTCCCCTGAACCGCTATTGCGCGCCGCCCGAAACCATGTTAAAATACACGCAAGATCTTAACACA
>JAFQGN010000197.1 GCA_017398245.1 Clostridia bacterium
ATGGCGCTGCTTGCGCTGATGGTGGTGTGCACGCCGATAGACGACAACGCGCTGACAGCCTGCAATCAGCTGCTCAAGGCGCTGGCGTTGTTTGCAGGCGCGTTGACAGCTGTGGGGCGCGGAGGAAGCCGGGGTTTTGTGTCGGGAGCAGCGGTAGGGCTTGCGTATATGCTGCTGGGCTACGGCGTGTACTGCGCGCTGGAGGGCAACGCAGGCGCGCTTGGGCTTCTGGGCGGCGAGGCGCTCTTCGGCGCGCTTATTGGCGGCATCTCTGGCGCGATCTGCGCGAACATGCGCCCGGCACGCAGAAAACGGCGCGCGGCGTGAACAGAAAGGCGCACGGTATGAGAACGGAATCACACGAACAAATCTGTGACGCGCCGAAAAAGACGCGCGGCAGGGGGCGCTTTGTGATACAATAGGGGCAGGAGGTGCTTAAAATGTCCTGCGTACCGTATTACAAGGCGAAAGAGATCGCAAAGAAGACGTGGATGATCGAATACGCGTTCACGGAAAACGAGCATATGTATGGGTATCTATTGGAAGGCGGCGAAAGCGCGCTGCTGATCGACACCATGATGGGCTGGGGCGATATCAAGGCGTTTTGCGAAACGCTGACGGAGAAGCCGATCATACTGGTGAACACCCATGCGCACCCGGACCATGTGGGCGGCAATTTTGCGTTTGAAAAGTGCTATATCCACCCGCTGGATCTGCCCGCGTTCTACCATGAAAAGCCGTGGACGAGCGCGAGCATGCTCGAATCGGCGAAGAGGAGCGCGAAGGCGGAATACATCGACGCGATGGAAGAGGCCGATTTCGCGCCCGAAAGGCCGATGATCACACTGCCCGTATGGGAGGGCGACGTGTTTGACCTGGGCGGAAGGAAGATCGAGGTGCTGCTGGTGAGCGGACACACGCCGGGCAGCATCGTGCTGATTGACGATGCAAACCGCATCTGCTTTACAGGCGATTGCTGCAACGGGCACACGCTGATGAACTTCCGCTCTTCGCTTTCGGTGGAGGAGTATCTTGGCAATCTGCTGGCGTTCAAGGCGCAGTCGCACAGGTTCGATACGCTCTACGGCGGGCACTGCGTGCTGGGGCTTGAGGTGATCGACGAGGGCATCGAAGCGTGCGCGAAGGTCATTGCCGGGAGCGATGCGAAGTTCAAGCGCCCGGGCATGTTCGGCCGCATGGCGACCTTCGCCGTGGGCTTTGTGGGCGATAGTTATGAGCTGGAGGGCGGCAAGGTCTTTAATATGTGCTACGATCCGGAAAAGATCATGGCAGGGGAAAAGAAGGGCAGGGTCATCGGCCTGAAGCCGGAGCCGCTGTTCTGACCAAGGCGCGTTTTGCAAAAAAGGCTGCGTCGCCGCAGGCGCAATGCACAGTGATGGGCTGCGTTGCGCGCGCGGCGGCGATATGCTATAATTTTTGCGGCAATGCCAAAAAGAAGGTCGTTTGCGCCGGGATCTGCGAATGGGCTTGTCCCGGCGCGTTCTGTTTTTACAAGGAGTGAAAGAATATGGAACTGCAAAAGGCGAGAGAACAGCTTTTGGCCCTGCAGGCCAAGCAGGCTGCGTTTTACCATGCCATCGGCATGATCTCCTACGACGGCTCTACCACCGCGCCCAAGGGCACCGCCGCCAATCGCGCGCAGAGCATGTCCATTCTGAGCGAAGAAGTGTACAAAATGGCCACGGGCGAAGAGACTGTGAGCCTGCTGGAATTTCTGGACGCGCATAAGGAAGAGCTGACCGAAAAGGAACAGCGCATGGTGTATCTTCTCATCAAGGATATCCGCCAGATGAGTAAGATCCCCATGGACGAGTACATTGCCTACAGAAAGCTGATGGTCGAGGCGGACGACGTATGGCACACGGCCAAGGAGAATAATGATTTTGAATCGTTCCGCCCGTATCTGGAGCAGATCTTTGCCACGCAGAAGCGCTTTGCCGGCTATTGCGCGCCGGAAAAGCACCCCTACGATTATTGGCTTGGCGAGTATGAAGAGGGCCTGAACAGGCAGGTGTGCGATGAGTTCTTCGCCGCGCTGCGGGAGAAGATCGTGCCGCTGATCAAAAAGATCCAGGCGGCCAAGCAGCTGGACGACAGCTGCATCCATGGCCATTTCCCGCTTGCGCAGCAGGAGGCGTTCTCGCTGTATCTGATGGAAACGATGGGCATCGACATGGCGCACTGCGGCATCGGCGTGACGGAGCATCCGTTCACCACCAGCCTCGGTTCTCACCACGACGTGCGCATCACCACCAATTACGATGAGGCGAATGTGGCCGATTCCATGTACAGCGTGATCCACGAAGGCGGACATGCGCTGTACGATCTCGGTTCGGCGGACGATCTGGCGTATACCGTGCTGGACGGCGGCGTGAGCATGGCTATCCATGAGAGCCAGAGCCGTTTCTACGAAAACCTGATCGGCCGCGACAAGAGGTTCATCGAGCTGATCTTCCCCAAAATGCAGGAGTTCTTCCCCTCGCTGAAGGAATACACGGCGGATGATCTGCACAAGGCGGTGAACCGCTCCGAACCTTCGCTGATCCGCGTGGACGCAGACGAGGTCACCTATTCGCTGCATATCATGGTGCGCTATGAGCTGGAAAAGAAGATGATGGACGGCGAGATCGAAGTGAAGGACCTGCCGGCGGAATGGAACAGGCTGTACAAGGAGTATCTGGGCGTGGATGTGCCGGACGACAAGCGCGGCGTTCTGCAGGATACCCACTGGGCCGGCGGCATGATCGGCTATTTCCCCTCCTATGCGCTGGGCTCCGCCTATGGCGCGCAGCTGCTGGCCAAAATGAAGGAGACGGTGGACGTCGAAAAGTGTCTGGCCGAGGGCGATTTCGGGCCCATCAACGCCTGGAACAGCGAGCATATCTGGAAGCACGGCAATATGTTCCCCTCCGGCGCACTGCTCAGGAATGCTCTGGGGGCTGAATTTGACCCGAAGTTCTATACCGATTATCTGGAGCAGAAGTACGGCGCGCTGTACGGACTGTGATGCGATAACCAAAAAAGAGAGCCCGGAGGGGCTCTCTTTTTTGATTGCAGTGGGCATACCTCATTTTTCGATTTGGCTGAAGATCATTTTTGTTTTTTGCGAGAGGACAAGTGAGAATCCGTTTTGGATCCGGCTTTTATTTGTTCCTCCCCCAATATGGGATTCTCAAGGGACATTGTCCCTTGAGCAGGGGCTCGGGGCGGAGCCCCTGACAGAACCCGGGAGGGCAGAGCTCCTGACAGAGCTCCCCGCGCCGAGGGCGAGCAGCAGGAACACGGCAGGAGTTGTCTCCGGCTGGGCAATGTTGAACGCGGCCTGCGTCAGATGCGCGCACAGCGCAAGGAAACACGCCAGCAACGCAGGATTTTTATGCATGCTCCGCCAAAGACTGCGCAGCGCGGCGGCGATCATAAGCAGGTATCCTGCAAGGCCGAATGCGCCGGTGGTGATCAGCAGCTGCAGGTATTCGTTGTGCGCGTTGTCGAACAGGATGCCGGTAAGCTGCACCATTTCGCTGTAGCATTTTTTGATGAGAAGTGGCTTGAGCATGTCCGGACCGACGCCGAAGAGCTTGTGGAGAAAGGGCAGCCTGCCGTAGAGCGAGACCGTTTTTTTCCAGATAAAGCCGCGGAAGGTGCCCCAGGTATCGTTCAGGCGCAGGTAGGAGAGAACGCCGGGCAGCGGGGCAGCGGGATCGAACACGGTGAAATAGATCGTTGCGGCGATGACAGCGGCAAAACAGAGGCAGGAGAAGAGAAGAACGGCATTTTGCAGCCCGTGCAAACGGCGCATACTGCTTTCGGGCAGCCTGAACAGAAGCAGAGAGACGGCAAGAAAGACGGAAGCAGTGATCAGCGTTAGCTTGGGGCTGCGAAGAAGGGAACTTGCGATGCCGAGGTAGAGTTCCATCGTATCTGGGCCGCGCAGATAGACGAGCACGCTGAGCAGGAACGCGCTCAACGCAAAGGCGCACAGCAGAAGGCAGGCGCGCCCGGCTTCGTGCGGGGAGCGCATTTTACCGGCGCCCAGGCCCAGAAAGATGGCCGCAAGGCCGATAAACCCGCTTTCGGAGCGCGCGGCGAGCATACCCATGCCGCACAAAGAGAACGCAGCAAGCCAAATATAGGATCGCGCGCCTTTGCCGCGCACGAACATACCCGCGCACAGGCCCAGCATCAGGCACATGTAGGCGCTGAAAAAGTTGATGTTGCCGATGGTGGAGATGAAATCGTTATGGTAAATGGGCTGCAGGGCTTCGGTATAAAAGCTGAGAGGATCGACTCGGAGAAAATTGAGCACGCCCAGCAGCGCGCACAGGCTGCCGCTGAGCCCGAGGGCGGAGACGATCAGGCCAGCGGGCAGGTTCGCCCAAAGCCCGAAAGCGTACAAGATGCACATGGCCCCGATGCACAGCGCGCCGGCATAACGCCCGCTGCTGCCGGTGATCGCGGCGGCGGGATCCGGACAGAGGCAAACGGACACGATGACCGCGCCGATCAGCAAAAGTGCGCCGAGAAGCCCGGCTGCAGGTTTGCGCGGGGCGGATAGAGTGTGCCGGGGGACCATAAGTCTCTCCAGGCACAGGAGAGGCCGCACAGGCCCGCTGCGGAGAAAGACGAGTACACCAGAAGATAGTATTTGCTGCGGTTGATATCAAAAAATCCGTTGCGGAAAAACAGGATGTGCGCCAGAGAGAACAGCAGGATATAGACGCCGCACAGACTGCGGGAGAGCAGGTGCTCGCGCCCGATATGCGCCCGGCGTTCGTCCTTTGGCAGAGTGGCCAGCGCTTTCCACTGGATGCACAGGCTTTCGCCGCGCGCGGAACGTTCGTTTTGCATGGAGAGCCTCCTTGGGCCGGATGTCGGCTGGCTTGATTATAGCAAATCGCGGCGGCGGGTTCAATGCGCGGATAGAACGGGCTTTGGCGGCGAAGGCGCTTGAATCCGGCCTGAAAGGAGGATTTGCGGGCGGCGATGCGGGCATGAGACGCTGTTGCCTCATGCGGTGGCGGCACATGCGCTTCGTGCGGCGGTCGGGAACGCCTCCGGGTGGCTGCCGTTTCATACGGGTGAACGGCACGCGTGCTTCGTGCCGACGGTCGGGAGGAGTTCCGGTTGGCTGCCGTTTCATGGGGGAGCGGGTCGTGCAGGTGTTTTGCGTTCGGCGCACGCGGATCAGGAGGAGGAAAAGAGTAGTTTTTTCGGGGAAACGAAGAAAAAATCAGAAAAAGTGCAAAAAAGTTGAAAAAGGGTATTTACAAACGGGGAGATGTGTGGTATTATATCTCCTGCAAGCGAGCTCAGCACTGCAGAGCGAGCGCGGCATGGGGCATTAGCGCAGTTGGTAGCGCGTTTGAATGGCATTCAAAAGGTCAGGGGTTCGACTCCCCTATGCTCCACCAGCTCCGAACCAAACGGTTCGGAGCTTTTCTTTTTATCCGATAGCGAAATGCGCATGGCAGAAGAAAGGAGGCGGCGAAGTGAAACAGGAGATGGACATGACGCGCGGCGCGATATTGCCCAAGGCGCTGCGGTTTGCGCTGCCGCTGCTGCTGACGTGCATCATGCAGCAGCTGTATTCCATGGTTGACGCGGTCATCATCAAGCGTCTGGCCGGGCTGGATGCGTTCGCGGCGATCGGCGCGACGGGCTCGCTGCTGTGGATCGTCGAGAGCATGCTGATGGGTCTTGCGCACGGCTTTGGCGTGGTGTTCGCGCAGGTGGCCGGAAGCGTTAAGGAGCGCGAAAATATCGGCTCTGTTGCGCGCAGGGCGGCGCTGATCGCGCTGGGGCTTGCGGTGGCGGCCTGCGCCGTATTGCTGCTGCTTGGCGATGCCCTCTTGCTGGCTATGCAGACGCCCGCGCGGATCATGGGGCAGGCGTCGGCCTATTTGAAGAGCATGACGCTGTTTTTGTGCATGGCGGCGCTGTTCAATATCGTGGGCAGTCTGCTGCGCGCAAACGGCGACAGCGGCACGCCCTTTCGCGCGATGCTCGTTTCCACGTTTGTCAATATCGCGCTGGACTACGTGCTGATCCGCTTTGCGGGAATGGGCGCGGCGGGCGCGGGCATCGCCACGGGGCTTTCGCAGGGGCTGGCGGTCGCGCTGTGTATGGGCGAATGCCTGAAGCTGAAATTCGGGCGCGAGCCGAAGGGCACGACAAAGCGGCTGCTGCGCATGGGTCTTCCGTCCCTTCTGCGCGATGGGGTGATCTCCTGCGGAGGCGGCATCGTGCAGAGCGTGGTGAACAGCTTCGGCGTGCATGTGATCGCGGGCGTGGCGGCGTCGAAGAAGTATTTTACCGTTTTGCAGATGTGCGGCTCGGCTATCGAGGGCACGGCGGCGACATTTGCCGGACAGAACACCGGCGCGGGAAAGATGGACAGGGTGCGCAAAGGCATGCGGCTGATGATCGGCCTTGCGCTGGGAGCGTCGATCGTCACGGCCGGGCTGACGTTCGCCTTTGCCGACGGGATGATCGCCCTTTTGCTGGGCGGCGCAGAGGCAGCCGAAGCGCTGGCCAGCGGGGCGAAGGCGCTGCGCTGGGCGGCTGCGTTCCTGCCGGCACTGTATCTGCTGTGCGTGGTGCGCGCTGCGCTGCAGAACATGGGCTATGCCGGGATCAGCATGGTCTCGGGCTTTATGGAGCTGGCCGGGCGCATTGCATCGGCTGCGTTCCTGCCCGCGCTGATCGGCGAGACGAGCGCCTATGTGGCCGAGGAGATCGGCTGGGCGATCGCGATGGCGTATCTTCTGGTTTCCTATTTTGTCAAAATCCGCGCGCTGAGCACGGCAAAGCGGAAATGAGAAAACACCCCGGACGCAGAAGCGTCCGGGGTGTTTTGATGGAAAGCTGTATCAGTCGGCAAGGTAGAGCACGATGGGCTCGCATGCGGCTTTGATCTCGTCGGCGGTCTGTTCGCCGCTGCCGTAATACGGGTAGACATATAGGGTTTCAGGCGCGGAGCCGCCTGCGGCGATGGTATAGGTAAGGGTCTTGGTCTTGTCGGCATAGGGGTTGACGGAGACGGGGAAGAGCGAGGCGGGTTCGAGCTCGTTCCCGTTTGGATCGAGCACGAGCAGGTTCCATTTGCCGGAAAGATCCGCCATGGTAAAGACGGGGGAACCGGCGCGCAGGGTAACGGCGCCCAGCGCGTCGTTCAGGAAGGCTTCGGCTTCGATCTGCGCGCCTTGGTACGCGCCGGAACCGGCATAGACGCTGGTGGAGACATCGGCGCGGATTGCGGTGGCCTGCATGCGGGCGATATCCCGCTGCGCATCGTGCGGCAGATTATAGAACTGGGAGCCGTCGAAATACAGATAGTGTGTGAGCAGATCCAGACTGAGGGCGACGTCGAGCGATTCCTGGTCCTGCGCGGCGGCAGGCAGGGGATAGGGGTAGGTTTCGACGGTATACCAGGTGCTGTCGTCCTGCTGGCTGGTGTGGAAGGAGCCAACGCCGAGGGAATAGAGGCTGGAGCCGTTGAGGCCGATGCGCGGCGCGACATGCACGGTGGAATAGGCAAGACAGGCGGCCTCGCCGCGCTGCACGGCAGAGGAGAACGCATCCATGGCCGCGCGGCTTTCCGTGGTGACTGTTCTGGAAAGCGAATCCCACTGCGCGTGTGCGTTGGCGACAGCCTGTTGGTGCGCGGCCGGGTCGGCGGCATAGCGCGGATATCGGGTGTAAGAGGTTTCTTCCGCCGCGGCGAGCTGCTGGGCGGTCGGCTCGGTCAGCGCGAAGCCATAGGAGCCGCTCAGGCTGTGGGCAAGGACGAGGAACTGGCCGTCATAGTAGGCGTTGCAGATGATGGCAGAAGCGCGGATATTGCCGTCGGTCTCGATGGCGACGGCGGGGGCGTTGGCAGGTGTGGACAGCGGCGCAGCGCCGGAGAGCATATCGGGCAAATAGTCTTCCTCCTGGGCGAAAAAGCGGAACAGATCCAGCCCGGCTGCGGCGGCGAGACCGGCCAGAAGCACGGCCAGCGCGATCGCAAGGGCCATGGAAAGGCTGAGTTTTCGTTTCA
>JAFQGN010000198.1 GCA_017398245.1 Clostridia bacterium
GCGGGCCTGTTCCCGCTGCACGGCTGGCTGCCTACGGCGCACCCGGTGGCCCCGGCCCCGGCTTCCGCCGTGCTTTCCGGCGTGATCACCAAGGCCGGCGTGCTGGGTTCCCTGCGTGTGGTGTATTATCTGGCCGGAGCGGATTTCCTGCGCGGCAGCTGGGTGCAGTATGCCTGGATGGGCCTGACTCTGTTCACCGTCTTCCTCGGCTCCATGATGGCCTATCGCGAGGACCTGTTCAAAAAGCGTCTGGCCTATTCCACCGTTTCGCAGGTCTCCTATGTGCTCTTCGGCCTTTCCACCATGACGGAAATGGGCTTTGTGGGCGCGCTTTTGCACATCGTGTTCCACTCCGCCATCAAGAACACTCTGTTCATGTCCGCCGGCGCGGTCATCCATCAGACCGGCAAGACCAAGGTTTCCGAGCTGCGCGGCATCGGCAAGCAGATGCCCGTCACCATGTGGTGCTTTGTCGTCGTTTCCGCAGGCCTGATCGGCATTCCGCCCACGGCCGGCTTCATCTCCAAGTGGTATCTGGCCGGCGGCGCGGTCGCCATGGAAGCGGGCGCCTTCTCGTGGATGGGCCCGGCCACGCTCCTGCTTTCCGCCATCCTGACCGCGGGCTATCTGCTCTCCGTGGCCATCCGCGGCTTCTTCCCGGGAACGGATTTTGATTATGCGGGCCTGGAAAAGGCCGAGCCGGACTGGAAGATGCTCGTGCCGATGCTCGTGCTGGCCGTGGCCGTGCTGCTGGGCGGCATGTTCCCCGGCGCGCTGATCGGCTTTGCAAGCTCCATCGCCTCTTTGGTCCTTTGATAGGGGAGGGGTAGAACATGATCTTACTGTTGCCTGTGCTTCTGCCCATCGTGGGCGGAGCTCTGCTGGGCGTTTTGCCGCTGGAGGAGCGAAAGGCGCGCTCGATCTATGTCGAGGCCGTTACGCTGCTCACCTCCGTCGTGCTCTTTGCGCTTATCTTTGCGGGCGGAGATTACGCCTGCACGGCCATGCCCATGACGGAAAACCTGATGATGAAATTCCGCATGGACGGTCTCAGCCGCGTGTTTTCCGCGCTGATCGCCTTCCTCTGGCCGCTGGCTACGCTCTATGGCTTCAATTACATGGAGCATGAGCACCATGAAAAGCGGTTCTTCGTGTATTATCTCATCAGCTACGGCGTCACGGCGGCCATCGCCAATGCGGCGAACCTGTTCACCATGTACGTCTGCTACGAGCTGCTCACCCTTGCCACACTTCCGCTCGTTCTGCATAAAATGGACGCGGCCAGCGTGCATGCGGGCAGAAAATACCTGTACTATTCCATCGGCGGCGCTGCGCTGGCCTTTATCGGCATGATCTTCATCATCATCTATGGCGTCGGCCAGACGGAATTCGTCTTCGGCGGCGTTCTGGATGTGGCGCTTGCCGGCTCCCGCAGGAATATCCTGCTGTTGGTGTACGTGCTCTCCTTCATCGGCTTTGGCGCGAAGGCGGCCGTGTTCCCGATGCAGGCGTGGCTGCCGCAGGTCGGCGTTGCGCCCACCCCGGTCACCGCGCTTCTGCACGCCGTGGCCGTGGTCAAGGCCGGCGCGTTCGCCGTCATCCGCGCCACGTACTATTCCTTCGGAACCGATTTCCTTGCCGGAACCTGGGCGCAGGACGTCGCCATCGGCCTTGCCGCGCTGACGATCGTGTACGGCTCGGCCATGGCGCTCAAGGAACAGCACCTGAAAAGAAGGCTTGCGTGGTCTACCGTCTCGAACCTGAGCTACATCCTGCTGGGCGCGGCTCTGATGACGCAGGCCGGCCTCACCGGCGCGCTGACCCACATGCTGGTGCACGGCGTGGTCAAGATCACCCTGTTCTTCTGCGTGGGCGCCGTTATGGTGCGCACCGGGCAGGAATATGTGCAGGGCACGCGCGGCTTTGGAAAGCTCATGCCCATCACCTGCGGCGCGTTTGCGCTGGCCTCGGCGGCCCTTGTGGGCGTTCCGCCGCTGCCGGGCTTTATGAGCAAATGGAACCTTGCCACCGCTGCGTCCGAATGCGGTGCGATGGGCGTCGTCGGCCTCGGCGCGCTGATCATCTCCGCCATCCTCACCGCGTGCTATCTGTTCCCGGTAGTCGTGAATATGTATTTCCGCCCGCTGAACGCGAGCCTGCACGCAGCCGAAGGCGCAAACCGCGACCCGGACTGGCGCATGACGCTGCCCTTTGCCATCCTGTGCGTCGCCATCGTCGCGCTCAGCTTCACGGCGTATCCGCTCACCAATTGGCTCTCCGGCATTGCCGGCGGCCTGTACTAAGGCAGGAGGAGGTATAGATAATGAACCATATGCTTCTTCCGTTCCTCGCCTTCTGGCCGATGATCGCCGCTGTTGTCAGCTTCATCGCGGGCAGAAAGACGAAAAAGGGCCGCGATATCTTCGTTGTGTGCGCCCTTGCGGCCGAGCTGATCGCCGCCCTCAAGGCCTTTTCCTGCGCCGAAGCCGGGCTGGATTTCGTGTGGGAAGGCTTCTGCGGCATGGGCCTGCACCTGCATCTGGACGGCTTCCGCGCCGTGTACGTGCTCATCGCCGGCTTTATGTGGCTCATGACCGGCCTGTTCTCCGGCGATTATTTCGCCCATCATTACCATAACCGCAACCGCTATTATTTCTTTACTCTGCTCACCATGGGCGGCACGGTCGGCATGTTCCTCAGCGCCAGCCTGTACACGGCCTTCATCTTCTTTGAAGTCATGTCCATGGCCAGCTATGCGTGGGTCGCGCACGATGAAAAGAGCGGCGCGATGCGCGCGGCGGAAACCTATCTGGCCGTGGCCGTCATCGGCGGCATGGTCACGCTCATGGGCATGTTCCTGCTCTATGCCAAGATCGGCACGCTGGAAATTTCCGAGATTGGCAGGGCCGCGCAGGCTGTTTCCGATAAGAAGGAACTGTACCTGATCGGCGCGCTGATCGCCTTCGGCTTTGCGGCCAAGGCCGGCGCGTTCCCGATGCACATCTGGCTGCCCAAGGCGCACCCGGTGGCTCCGGCCCCGGCTTCCGCTCTGCTTTCCGGTATCCTCACCAAGACCGGCATCTTCGGCATCCTCGTCCTCTCGTGCGAAATTTTTGCTGAGGACACCGGCTGGGGCAACGCGCTGCTGCTCGTCGGCGAGATCACCATGTTCCTGGGCGCGCTGCTTGCGCTGTTTTCGGTGGATCTCAAGCGCACTCTGGCCTGCTCGTCCATGTCGCAGATCGGCTTTATCCTCATCGGCGTGGGCTGCCGCTGTCTGCTGGGGCACCATGGCGCGCTGGCGGGCTACGGCACCGTCATGCACATGGTCAACCATTCGCTGATCAAGCTGGTGCTCTTCCAGTGCGCCGGCGCGGTCTACATGCGCCTGCATATTCTGGACCTGAACGGCATCCGCGGCTTTGGCCGCAAAAAGCCCCTGCTGAACATTGCGTTCCTCATCGGCGCGCTGGGCATCATGGGCGTTCCGCTGTTCAACGGCTACATTTCCAAGTCTCTCCTGCATGAGGGTATTGTGGAATACATCCATATCGCGCCGGAAGGCCTGCACGGCATCTACAAGGCGGCGGAGTGGATCTTCCTGATCTCCGGCGGCATGACCGCGGCCTATATGACCAAGCTGTATGTATGCCTGTTTGTGGAGAAAAATGCCGACCCGGCGCAGCAGAAGCGCTTTGACGAAATGGGCGGCTTTGGCTGGAGGACGAATGTCGCGCTGCTGGGCTCCGCGGCGGTGCTGCCGGTGCTTGGCATGCTGCCCGAGCTGACCATGCAGAAGGCGGGCGAAATGTCGCTGCATTTCCTGCATCTGCATGCGCCGGAGCACGCCATCGAGTATTTCTCCTGGGTGAACCTGCAGGGTGCAATCATTTCGCTGTCCATCGGCGCGGCGCTGTATCTGGGCGTCGTCCGCCCGCTGCTGATGGCCAAGACCGAGCAGGGCAGGCGCGCGTATGCGAACCGCTGGCCCGAGAAGCTGGATCTGGAAAACGGCATCTACAGGCCTGTTCTGGAAACGGTTCTGCCCGCCGTGCTGGGTACGCTCGGCAAGATCGGCGATAATCTGGCCGAATTCGTGCTGCGCTATATCCTGCGCCCGGTCAGCTTCTTTGTGACCCGCGCGGCCGATGAAGCGGCCGACAGCGCGGCTGTGCTGCTGATGGACACCGTGTTCAAGAGCCCCAAGCAGGAGCGTGCGCCCATCGTCGGTTCGCCGCTCACGCATGCGCTGGGCGTGCTGCTGAACGGCTGCGCTGCGCTGCTGAACTGCACGCTGCTGCGCCGCAAGCCCATCGGGACCGATTTTGTGGCCCTGTTTGCCGCATGGCGCGATGAGATGAGCGATACCGCCCGCCGCGTTACCCGCTCGGTTAGCTTCGGCCTGCTGCTTTTGTGCGTTTCCATGTATATCATCTTCGCCTACCTCCTTTCGAGGTGAGAGAGGACGAGAGTTTTTTCGGGGAGACCTTTTTCTTTAGGAAAAGAAAAAGGTCTCCCCGAACCCCTCTAAAAAGAAACCGATATGGGGATAGATTGTTCTGACGGATATTGCCGCTGCTGGGGACTGAATAATTTTGAAATGTTTGCGTCTAAGGGAACAGGTGTGCTGTTCCACTTTTTTATTTTTTTAAGGAAAAACTGCCGGAAGGGGTATTGACGGCGGAATATCGGCGTGATATCATTATGATATCAAATGAATGAGGAGGAAGAAACATGAACGAAAAGATTCTGACGGGCAAAAAGAACGGCCTGCTGGTGCTGCTGGGCGGCATTCTGCTTCTGATCCTGGCAGTCGTGGGCGTGGTGTTCGGCGGCATTATTCTGGACAACAACGGAAGCCCCGTGCTGTTCATCATAAGCATGATCGTGGTGTGTCTGGGCTGGATCCCGCTGTGCGGCCTGCGCGTGCTCGGCCCGCAGGAGGCGCTGGTGCTGACTCTGTTCGGCAAGTATGTGGGCACGCTCAAGGGCGACGGCTTCTTCTGGGTGAACCCGTTCTGCACGGCTGTGAACCCGGCTGCGCGGACCAAGCTGAACCAGAGCGGCGACGTAATGACCAAGAGCGCAGTCAAGACGGCGGAAGGTCAGGTCGGCGTCGAAATGCCTAGCAAGAAAATTTCGCTGAAGATCATGACGCTGAACAACAACAGGCAGAAGATCAACGATTGTCTGGGCAACCCGGTGGAGATCGGCATCGCGGTGACGTGGCGCATTGTGGACACGGCCAAGGCGGTGTTCAATGTAGACAACTACAAGGAATATCTCTCGCTGCAGTGCGACAGCGCGCTGCGCAACATCGTGCGGCTGTATCCGTACGACGTGGCTCCGAACGTGGACACCACGGGCGACGGCATTGCCGACGACGGCAGCCTGCGCGGCTCGAGCGAGATCGTGGCCGGCCGCATCCGCGATGAGATCCAGAAGCGAGTGGACGAGGCGGGCATCGAAATTCTGGAATCCCGCATCACGTATCTGGCGTACGCGCCGGAGATCGCCGCTGTGATGCTGCAGAGGCAGCAGGCTTCTGCCATCATCGATGCGCGAAAGATGATCGTAGACGGCGCTGTGGGCATGGTGGAGATGGCTCTGGAAAGGCTGAGCCAGGAGCAGATCGTGCAGCTGGACGAAGAACGCAAGGCCGCGATGGTTTCCAACCTGCTGGTCGTGCTCTGCGGCAACCGCGACGCGCAGCCCGTTGTGAACTCGGGCAGCCTGTATTAAGGCCATGAACGAGAAGGAAAAAAAGCAGGTGCCGCTGCGATTATCGGCAAAGCTGTACGCTGCCATCGCCGCGTGGGCGGAGGACGATTTCCGCTCGGTGAACGGGCAGATCGAATATCTGCTCACGGAATGTGTGCGTCAGCGCAAAAAGAACGGAAAATATGTTTCCGACGAGATCGACGTTCCGCCGGAGCTGGATATCGAGTGACGGGGGCAGTGGCCTGGGAGTGCTCGCTGCCAGACCTTTGGCGAAGGGAGGTACGGCGGGGCTCTGCCCCTGCACCCCGCCAAAGGACTTTCAGCCCTTTGGAATCCCATATTGGGGAAATGGTATAAAACAAAACCCGCGCGGTGGGCGAGGGCTGCATAGAACAGATAAAGCCAAGCTGCATGATGCAGCCTGGCTTTATCTGTTGTTCGCACTGCATGGCAGGATGCAATGTGCAGAAGTGCGCACTTGCTGTTCGACAAATTGGAATTTGTTTAATTCTTATCTTGGTTATTCAACACATAGATAATGCAAGCAATGCCAGAAATCAAAACACCAAGAATACACCCACCTATTGCATTATTTAAGGATGCTCCCAAGAACAATCCTACAACTGCACATAAAATCATAATAATTACTGACACAACGGTTCTAAATTTCTTCATACAATCACACTCCTTTATCAAATTGGAATTGGTTAGGTTGCCTTTTTCTTTGCTCTGTAAATCAGTACGATAATCGTATGGATAATAATGGCAACA
>JAFQGN010000199.1 GCA_017398245.1 Clostridia bacterium
AGCGCGCGCATATCCTGCGCGTGCACGCCCATTTGCCAAAGACACGCAGCATGTATGCGGAAGGAATGCGCTTTCCCGTCGGCAGCTTCCACGCGAACCGATGCAATGTGCACGCTGTGTTCCGGGTGCGTGTAGCGCAAAATATGAACGCGCAGCCCGTTTTGCTCAAAAACCGTTTCGGTTTCGCCCGGGCGCACGGTGACTTGCGCCGCAGTACCAAGCGGCCGAGGGATCAACTCGGTAGTGCATTCGTTTTCTTCGATCCAGAGCCGGATCGGCGCCGGCTCGCTCTGTACATCGCTGCCGAACGCGGTCAATCGCCCGCTCCGGCTGTTTTCATGCCACAGGAACCCGCCGCCGCCTTCGCTGACCAGCGAGCCCATGCGCTCCCCGGTAAGGATGTTGCTCCATGCGCGCGGAGTGCTCTCGCCGGGGCGAAGACGGACGGTATATGCATTTCCGCCTTCCGAAAATGCGCCGTAATTCCGGTCAGGCGCGGGCTGCGCGGGAAGATCGGCCTGTTCGGGCAGGGTAAGCTTCTGCCAGCGGGCCGGGTCGTCAAAGATTCGCTCCAGCGTATCTTCCGCATCCAGCTCCAGCGCGCACAGACGGCGCACGGCTTCCAGCGCGCGCGGGTCGGCCGATCGCTCGGAAACGAGATACACATCCGCGCCTGGCAAACGCATTTCCGCAATGCGCTGCCTGAGATCATCGCGCAGCGGCTGAGAATACCCTTCCTCTTCGCTGTACAGTACGATCGCATCGGCCTGCACGCCCATCGTGCAAAGATACGCCTGCAGCCGAAGGATCTCGATGGCAGACCCGGCCGCCCCGGGCTTTGTATGGGCGAGCAGCAGCGGCCTGTCGCCCGAAATGCCCAGCGGCCAGAGCGCCTCCTTGCCGATACCGCTTTCGCAGGAAACCGTTTTGCGCTGCATGGGCCGCGCGTACATGCACAGCGCGGCGGCGCGGCCATACAGGCGCGCGTTGTGGGCGGAGAGATCCAGAAAGCGGAACATCTCGCGGGACTGCTCTTCGCACAAGCGCTGCGCGCGCTGCAAAGCCGCGATCTGCGCGTAGCGGTCGGCTTCCGGAAGCGCGCTGCGCCCCGCACGGCGGCTGACGAGCGTGGCAAAACCGACGATGCGTTCACCGTGCGCGGGCACGGTCAGAAGAATGCGCGCACCCTGCACCGGCACAAGCCCCGCGCCTTCTTCGCGCGGACATACCTCCGAGGAGAACACATGCTGCGCCCGGGAAGGATCTGCTCCGCGTCTGAGCATGCCGGGCCGGTCGGCGATCAACGTGCAGGAATCGCCCTCTTCCACGCCGCTTACGGTATAGTCGAGCGCGAGCACACCGTCGGCCTCGTCGCGCGGGCGTTTGATCAGACGAAGACATTGCGCTGAAGGATAGGACGCTTCCACAAACAGATCCTGAAATGATTGATGATCCTGCGCCTGCGCGTCGGTGCACAGAGAAAGCGCCGCAATATCGCGCACTTCTGCGCGCACGGGCCGGCCCGTGCGGTTCGTGATCGTGAGCAGCCGCACGAGCGCGCCGTCCTCCGGCGAAAGGGAATACGAAAGCCGGTAATCGAGCGCTTCCCCCTTCTGCCGAAGCAGCGCAAGTCCGGGCGAAAAGCGCGCCGGGCCGCCGAGCAGCGAAACAGGAGCAGAACCATCCTCGCGTACAAAGGTGAAAAAACCGTCGCCGGCAAGGGCGCCGTCCAACCGCCAGCGGTTGACGAGCACTCCGCCGCTGTGCAAACAGGCCGAGCCGCCGGCCTGAATATACAAAGAGGAACCGCCGGAGCAGATCAGATGGCCGTCGGGCGGAACAAGGCCGGGCCTGCCGGAGTAGGAACAGCCTGCCGCCTGCGGGCCGGGCATGCGCGCGGCCTCCGGGCGGCGGGGGCGTTCCCTGCGCGTTGCATGGTTTGGCGCGGGCGCAGCCTCTTCCAGCAGGGGAGAGAGGGCCTGCGCATCCGGCCGCAGCGCGAAATGATCGCGCACGGCATTGCCTGAAAGCGCGTTTGCACAGCCCAAAAGCAGCATACCCTGGTGGTGCGCCATCGCGCTGCGCACAACGGCATGATCTGTACCTTCGCGACGGCGTGAGGAAAAATCGATCGCCTCGGCAAGGCCGCATGGGGTCGTGAACCCGGCCTCGGTCATTTTCATCAGGTTTTCGGCGGCCGCATAGGGCGCAATGCGCAGCGCAAGCGCCGCCGAATACGGCGAAACGACCTGCGCGTCACTTTCGTCCTTGCACATGAGCCTGCGCAACCCGAACGCCCGGTACTGATAATTCCGGTCAGGGTCAAAGGCATAATAGCCCGATTCCGAAACGCCCCAGAAGCCCCCGGGCCGATGGCGCATCTGCAGCTCTACGCACGCGCGGCAGCCCTCGCCCAGCAAAGAGAGCGCGGGCTCATCCAGAAACAGGCCGGGCATGAGGTATTCAAACATGGTACCGCTCCAGGAAAGCGGCGCGCAGCCCTCTCCCGCGGCGGTGCAGGCGCGCGAAAGCCGCTTCCAATGCGAAAGCGGAACCTTCCCCAGCATGATCGCCGCATAGCTCAGAATGCGCGATTCGGAGGCCAGCAGATCGTAATACGAAGACGAAAGCGCGCCTCGCTCGGCGTCGAAGCCGATATGGAACAGCTTGCGCACCGGGTCGAACAGGGCCGCAAGATCCATCTCCCGCGCGAGAGTTTCCATTTTTTCAGACAAAGCCGGGTCGGCCCCGCGCACGGCCTGCGCGCACAAAAGCAGGCTCGCAGCCAGGTTTCCGCTGTCCACGCTGGAAACATAGCGCGGCGAAAGCGGCGCGCCGGTCTCGGGGTCGATCCAGTTATACGGCATGCCCCGCCATTTTTCGATCCGGCCAAGGCTTTCGGCGGTTGCCTGCAGCCGGCGTAGAAGCTCGCTGCGGTCGATCAGCCCCAGGTCGCCCGCCGCAATGCAGGAGACCATGTACAGCCCGATATTCGTGGGCGAAGTCCGCTTTGCCGCGCCCTTGGGCGGATCGAACTGCACGTTGTCCGGTGGAAACCCGCTCGGGCCGGTGTATTCGGCAAAAAAACGCCATGTATCGCCCGCGAGGGAGCGTAAAAACTCCTTCTGTTCTTCGGTAAGAGGCTCGGCCTCGTCCCTGCGCGGCAGGTGTTCCAAAACAGGCGCGCCGCACAGGAAGAACACGGCCAGCACAATGCCGCTGAGGGGCGTCCTGCCCGCGAACGAAGCCGCAATGCACGCCGCCACGGCCAGAACACGCGGCCAGCGCGCCGTTTTGCCCGCCTGCTTTTCCGCATCCGCCGCGCTGACCCATTCCAGCATGTTGCGCCGGGAGACGAACGTGC
>JAFQGN010000200.1 GCA_017398245.1 Clostridia bacterium
ACCAGAGTGGAATACGCGCACTGCATGTTGTCGATGCGCGGAACGGAATAGAACTCTTCGTCGGCGCCCCATACGCGGCCGCCGGTGCGGTCGTACAGGTACAGGTCCATGCTTACGATCTCTTCTTCGGTGCATTCGCATTGCTCGGCCACCATCTTCTTGAGCGCGCCCTTGGAAGCAGCCGCGCCCATCAGCGGCACCATATCCACAGCCGGATTGGGCTTGAAGCCGTCGTTCAGGCCGCGCATCATATGCGGCGCAACGTTCGGGATCACGCACAGATCCTTGTCGATGTTGACCAGCTTGGTCTCAAACTTGCCTTCCTTGAGCACGATCGCGCGGCCCGCAACAGAAAGCGGCCTGTCCATCCAGGTAAACAGGATCGCGCCGCCGTAACGCTCGGTGTTCAGGCGCACGTACTTGCCGAACGCCTCGTTTTCCGGGTTGGCCTTGATCTTGAAGGTCGGGCTGTCGGTATGGCTGGCCGCCACCATCACAGACTGCGGAGCAGCCTTGGGCATGCGGAAAGCGATAGCGGTAGTATTGTTGCGGGTGATGTAATACTTTCCGCCGGGCACGAGGTTCCACTTCGCGCCTTCGTCCAGCTTTTCAAAGCCGTTTTCGTTGAGCATCGCGGAAATATTCGCCACAGCCTGGAAGGCAGTCGGGCTATTCTCCAGGAAGGAGATCAGATTTTTCGTCTCGTTAATGGCCTGGTTGTTCATCTTCTTTTCCCTCTTTCGCATGTTTTTCTGTTTGGGCGGTACAAAATCATCCGGGAGTTTATCCTTTCGGGCGATCAGCATGTGGATCGGCTTTCCCTCCGCCGCGAACTTCTTTTCGTGCTCGCTTTGGTAGTTGGGCTCAAATCCGCTCGCGTGCAGATCGTCCGTGAGATACGTAATCACAAATCCGCAGCTGGGGAAATATTCCTTGGAAGCCTCAAACAGCTCCGGATCGTCCGTCTTGAACCATACTTCAGCCCCGTCGGCCATGGCGTCGCGATACTGCATCAGCTGCCGCGGGTGGGTCAGGCGGCGCTTGTGGTGCTTGAGCCTCTGGTTCCACGGGTTCGGAAAGGCGATATACAGCCTCTCCACTTTGTCTTCCGCCGAAAGCCAGCCGTCCAGCTCGCCCGCGTCCGCGCAGCACAGGCGCAAATTGTCCACCGGCTCTTCGCCGTACACGTCCATTACTTCCCTTGCGCCTACGGCAAGGATCTTTCGCACCTCGTCGATCGCCAGCAGCCTTACGTCCTGATCGACATGCGCGATGCGCGCCGTCTGCACGCATTTGCCGCATCCCACTTCCAGATGCAGCGGCTTTTCGCGCATGTGCTCCGGAAAGGCTTCCTTCCAGCGCCCTTTGTATTCTTCGGCATGTTCCACAAAAAACGGGCTTGCGGCCAGTTCTGCCTCGGCCCAGGGTTTACTGCGCATTCGCACGGTCAGTTTTCTCCTTCTTCCTCAGCCGCGTCCTTCGCAGCCTGTTCCTGCTTTTTGATATAATACAGAACGCCCATGCCGCCCACGGTGGACACGCCCCACAGCAAAAGGCCTGCTTCCATCTGCTTTGCCAGCATCAGAACGAGCCCTGCGGCGTACATCACCGTCAGCACAAGGCACGCGATCATCCTCTTGTTCATTTTCCCCTTCATTTCCGCATGCTCCTCCAATATACGTATATACTATATAATACTCCATTTGCCGCTTCGGCGCAACGGGTATTCCGGAAAGCTTTCTCCCCCGCGCCAACTTTTTGCAATATACCCAAACCAATACTTGCATTTTTATCGATAAAAGCGTACAATTTCTCCAACGATCTGCGGTGCAAAAAAACAGCCGCCGGACGATCGCAATCTTCACCCCAAATATGGGAACGGTTGCACTTCCCGGAAGGATGTGGTCTTACATGGCAGGTAAATCCAATTTCAAGGCATTTCTCGAACGCAAGGGTATCTTGCTCTCGGCCAAGCGCTATCTGGTCGATGCGCTCGGCTCCATGGCGATGGGTCTGTTCGCATCGCTGCTCATCGGCACCATTTTCGATACCCTCGCCGGCAACCTGGGCTGGGCGTGGCTCGATACCATCGCAGGCTACTGCAGCGCCGCCGCAGGCCCCGCCATCGCCTGCGCTATCGGCTCCACTCTCGGCGCAAACGGCCTCGTTCTGTTCTCCCTTTGCGCAGTCGGCGCGGGCTCTTATGCGCTGGGCGGCCCTCTGGGCACCTATGTAGCGGCCATTGTCGCGACAGAGCTGGGCAAGCTCGTCTCCAAAGAAACCAAGATCGATATCCTCGTCACCCCCACCGTCGCTATCGTCTCCGGCCTTCTGGTCGGCATGCTGCTCGGCCCGGGCGTGAATGCGATCATGACCGGCTTTGGCAACCTCGTCATGCGAGCGACCGATCTCCAGCCTTTCTGGATGGGCATCCTCGTCTCCGTCATCGTAGGCGTCACGCTCACTCTGCCCATCAGCTCCGCGGCCATCTGCGCCTCTCTCGGCCTTGTAGGCCTTGCCGGCGGCGCGGCGACAGCCGGCTGCTGCGCGCAGATGATCGGCTTTGCGGTCCTGAGCTTCCGCGAAAACCGTTGGAGCGGTCTGATCGCACAGGGCCTCGGTACGAGCATGCTGCAAATGGGCAATATCGTGCACAACCCGCGTATCTGGATCGCCCCGACGCTCGCCTCCGCCGTCACCGGCCCCATCGCCACCTGCCTGTTCAAAATGGAAAACGGCACGGCGGTGGCCTCCGGTATGGGCACCTGCGGCCTTGTCGGCCCCATCGGCGTCATGGCGGCAGAAAACTTCGGCGGAGCATCTGGCTGGCTTGGCCTGATCCTCGTCTGCTTCGTCCTCCCTGCCGTCCTCACCTATGTCTTTGGCGAAGTCCTCCGCAAAATCGGCTGGATCAAGCCCGGCGACCTCAAGCTCGATCTCTGATAAAAAGATAAGCCCCTTCCGCATCGGAAGGGGCTTTTTCATGCAAAACAGGGGCGTTCCGCATCGGAACGCCCCTCTCTTTTTATCAGACGTTGTTCTTGAGATACTCGTAGTCTTCCTTCACGCAGGCGAAGATATCGTCCAGATAATCCCACTCGCGCTCCACGATATACGCCTTCGCACCCTGCGCATCAGCCACTGCCTTGACCTTCTTCCAGTCAAAGATGCCCTTGCCGGTGGGCACGTTCATGCGCTGCCTGTCGGCCATGATCTGCTTCTGTTCCTCGGTGAACACCGGGCGGCCGTTTTCATCGCGCGCGACCTTGCTCATGTCGATCGGATGCTCCACGCCCACGACCTTGCCGGCTTCCTTGGCATGGATCAGCTCAAAGCGGCCCGCATGCTTCTGAATGAAGGAAGCGGCGTCAACGCCCGCAGTCTCGCACCAGCCCACGTCCAGTTCGAACACGACGTTCGCCGGGTCGGTGTTGTCGATCAGGTGCTCGAGCAGGAACTTGCCGTCGTCGATGGCGAATTCCTGCGTATGGTTGTGATAGCCGTACTTCAGGCCGTACTTCGCGCATTCCTTGCCGATCTCGTTGAGCTTGTCGGCGGTGCGCAGCGCTTCTTCCTTATTGGTGAAGCGGCGGACGGGCAGATGATATAGCGGCCGCCGATCTCCGCCATGTACGGAATATCGTCCACAGCCTTGTCCAGGCCCACATGGGAAGAAATGGGATCGAGATTGCACTCGGCCAGCAGCTTCTTCATTTCGGTCGGGTTCATACCGCCGTAGCTGATGGCGTATTCAATGCCGTTGTAGCCGATCTCGGCCAGCTTTTTGATCGAGCCGACATAGTCCTTCAGGAGCGGGTCGCGCACGGAATAGATCTGAATATACACCTTATCCATTTTTCGTTTCTCCTTTCCTGTATCACAAAGGGGCTTTTGCCCCGATGCTTCAGTTGCCCTTTTCTTTATCCTGCCGGATCAGAATGCGCAGCGCTTCCACAGCGGCGCGGATGGCGTCCTCGGTATCGTGCACCTTGGGGTTGTCCATGCCCAGCCGCTCGCGCTCCTGGTTGTGCACGCAAAGCAGCGCCGTGCCCGCGCGGCAGCCCAGCGTTGCGGCGACCACATACAGCGCCGCGCTCTCCATTTCGCTCGCCAGACATCCGCCCTTGATCCACGCGTTCCACTTCGGGATCAGTTCATACGAAACCGGCTGCCTTTCCGGCGCATGCTGCCCGTAAAAGCTGTCCTTGCATTCCACAACTCCCGTGTGGTGCCTGAGGTTCAAATTCTTCGCCGCCTGTACCAGCGCGCTCGTCACCTCAAAATCGGCCACCGCCGGAAATTCGATGGGCATGTATTCGCGGCTCGTGCCCTCCATGCGGATCGCACCCGTCGCGATGATCACATCGCCCCCGATACAGGGAATCTGCATGCCGCCGCAGGTGCCCACGCGCAAAAACGTGTCCGCACCGATCATGTGCAGCTCTTCCACCGCGATGGAAGCCGAAGGCCCGCCGATGCCCGTGGACGTCACAGAAACCGTTTCGCCCTCCAGCGTGCCGGTGTATGTGGTGTATTCCCGGTTGGAGGTCACAAAATGGCAGTCGTCAAAATGCTTTGCGATCTTCTCGCACCTTCCCGGGTCTCCGGGCAGGATCACATAGCGGCCGACGTCGCCCTTTTTCATATTGATGTGATACATGATCTCGTTATCCAGCATGCCTCCGCCTCCCTACTTTTTTCCTTTATCTGCATTATAGCACCGATGCGTCCTTCGGGCAATCGATATTTTCCGCACCCTTTTTCGCCCGCCGCCATACCATGCAGCGTGGGCAGGAGCCCGCAAGAAACTCCATAGGGAGGAATGTTCATGTCGTTCTACAGCTACAAAAATTCGGACGGCAGCTGCGCCTGTCCCGGAACCGTAAACGGCAACAATGTGCTCTCCGGCCTGACCGAGCGCATCTGCGTGCAGGTCAAAAATGTGTACGATTCCTGCATCTC
Source organism: Clostridia bacterium (assembly GCA_017398245.1). The sequence goes on from JAFQGN010000200.1 coordinate 4,963, forward strand.
TCAGGAACAGCTCACCGACAAGACCATCACCGTGACCAATATCGTGCCCATTGTACATCCCGGCTGCGCAAACGGCCTGCCGGCTAACCAGAACGCCCCCTGCCGCTGCAACTGCAACGGCAACAGCTGCAACTGCTCCTGCCGCCTGTGCAACGCTCCCCTGAGCCATGAACAGGCCGTGGAAAACGCTGAAAACAGCCCCTGCCCGCTGCCCACACCGGTCGGCAACTGGACGTTCGAATCCTGCCGCAGCTCCACCACCAAGGGCAATATTACCGATCTGACCATCGATCGACTGTGCGATCGGCCTCAGTTCGCCCGCGTGCGCGCCAATATCGCCGTGCCGATCGACGTCCTCTTCATCGACGCCCGCTGCCAGGAATGGATGGGCCAGGCGACCATCACCGTCGCAAAAGACGTTCTTCTGGCCATTCCGGATGAATCCATCGTCCCCTTCACGCTGGAAAGCCTCGTCAGCGCCATCTG
>JAFQGN010000021.1 GCA_017398245.1 Clostridia bacterium
AGAGCCGAGTGCCGAGCCGGTCGTCGAAGCGGAAGACGGAGTCGAGATCACCTGGCCGCAGGCGGAAGAACCCGCACAGAACGAACAGCCCGGGGAAGAACAGTAAGAATGTTACTAAGGAGCCGCCTTTCTTCGGAAAAAGAGAGGCGGCTCCTTCTGTTTACAAAAATCCCTCGGAAGGATCTTTACTGTCCATCCAAGGGGCTTGATCAATATGCTGTTATGCCATCGTCCCAAATGATTTCTTTTCGGGAGGGTGCGGGAACCCCTTTTCTTTTTCCAAAGAAAAGGGGTTCCCTGCGTCTTTTAATCCGCGACGACGAATTTGCTGCCGGGCTCGTAGCGGTCGTACCAGATGGTGTCTATGCTCAGGGGCAGCAGCTGGTCGACGAACTCCCACGTGGCGGAGGTATATCCGTCAAACGTGCTGCCGTCGGACGAATGCAGCAGGAACGTTTCCACATCGATAGCGTCCGGCTCCCACAGCGGTATGGCCATGATCCAGCCGTATTCCTCCGTGAGGAAGGCCACGGCCACCTTCAGCTGCACGCCGTCGGACAGCGAGGAAAAGCTCGCCTCGGCGAAAAATTTGAATTCATCGGCCTGCTTTGCGTCCAGACCGATCGTCTCCAGAGCGGCGGCGTACTCGCCGTAGCTCATCAGGCTCAGCGCCTGCTTCGCGTCCAGAAACATTTCTTCCGGCAGAGTGCCGCTGTAATCGCTCTTTTCGGCGAAGGCCGGCGCGCAAGCAAGCATCAGCGCCAGAACCATGCAGATCATACAGCGAAGTTTCATGGGAAATCCCTCCGGTTTTGAGTGTTGTGGTGAAAAATGCGCCGATGGCCCCTGCGGGCCCACCGGATCTGCCCCCGGGGGCAGATCAAAACGGCATGGTTTGCCTTTGTTCGTCTTTAAGACGGGCGCGGTCCGCCGTTTGTTCCGCAGAAGGCATTTTCTGCCGGAAAAACGCGCCGACGGACACAAAAAGCATATTTTTACATATATAAATAAGTATAATACATTCTTTCGCCCCTTGCAACTTCCTTTTGCATCGAATTTTTCTGCGAATTGTATTTTCTCTGACATCTCATTTTCGTTGCAGGCCCGCGCAGGCTTTGCTATAATATGTATAAGGGTGTATTTCGCCCGCAGAAACAAGCAGTTACGCCGCGCCCAACGCGGCAGCCGATAGATGGACGCGTCCGCGTCCCTTTCCGGAAACGGAGGTACCCTTATGAGACCGCTGATCCTTTCCTGCAATACCGGCGCAGGCCACAATACGGCCGCAAAAGCCGTGCGGGAACAGTTTATCAAAGCCGGGGCAGACTGCCAGCTGCTCGATGCGCTTTCCTTTGCCTCGGAAAGCCTTTCCCGCTTTGTGTCCGATTTTTACGTCAACCTGACCGTGCGCGCCCCGGGCCTGTTCGGCGCGGGCTACCGCGCGTGCGAGGCGCTCAGCTCCTCCCGCGTGCGCTCGGCCTCCTATATTGCCAATACCAGCTATTCGCATGCGCTCTACCGGTATCTTGTGGAAAACAAGATCGATACCGTGGTCATGACGCATATCTTCCCCTCGCAGTGCCTTACGCATATCCGCAAAAGGTACAAGATGAACCACATTAAAACCTACCAGATTTCCACCGATTACGACTGCTGCCCCTTCGTGGAGGAGACCAGCACCGACGCCTTCTTCATCCCGCATTCTTCCATCACCGGCGAATTCCTGCGCCGGGGCGTCGGAGAGGAGCGCGTGCTCGTCTCCGGCATCCCGACTCTGGAAAAATTCTCCAAGAAAAAGGAAAAAGGCGCGGCGAGGGCGCATCTGGGCCTTCCCGAAACAGCGCCGATCATTCTGGTCATGGGCGGTAGCATGGGCTTTGGCAATATAGAAGATATGGTGCGCCTGCTGCGCAACCGCATGCGCGAGCAGACCCATATCGCCGTGCTTGCCGGCAATAACGAGAGGCTCAAGGCCTCGCTGCGTGCAAGGTTTGGCGAGGATGCGCGCATTCACGTGGTCGATTTTACCAACGAGGCCGACGTCTATATGGACGCGTGCGATATCATGCTCTCTAAGCCCGGCGGCCTTTCCAGCACCGAGGCGGCGGTGAAAAACGTGCCGCTGGTGCACATGGCCCCCATTCCCGGCTGCGAGACCGATAATCTGCTCTTCTTCAGCCATTTCGGCATGTCCGTCACCGGCGATACTCCCGCCGGGATCGCCGATGCCGCCATCCGCCTGCTGGAGCGGCCCGATCTGCAAAAGGCTGTGCTCGACGCTCAGCGGCAGAACACGAACCCGCATTCCGCGGCCGATATCGTGCGCTATATTATGACCCATGCCGATTAACGCGCCGGCGCGAGTTCACGTTTTCCGGACGTCGCCTTTCCGCTGAGAAGGGATTTATCCCCATTGGTTTATTCGCGATGCCCCTTGAAACGACCCGATTCCCCCGAAGACGATTTCTTTTCGGAGGGGTGTGGTGGACCCTTTTCTTTCTCCAAAGGCGGGCAGTGCCCGCAGACGATTGCTGCCGGTCGGCAATGCCGACGGAGAATTGCTGCCGCCGATCCTCCCGTTAGAACTGTTTCCCATTAATAGGTTTCTTTGGGGAGAGTGCGGTAGGGGTCTTAAGGTTGCGGAACCTTCGGGTTCCGCAAGTCGGCCTGCGGGCCGACCGCCGACGGCTGATGCACAGAATCAGCCGCGGCGCCGTCTTTTCCCAAAG
>JAFQGN010000201.1 GCA_017398245.1 Clostridia bacterium
GCAAGATGAATATCGGCGGCGAGGCGCTGCGCGTGGAAAACCTTTCCCACGGCCGCGATTTCCAGAACATCTCTTTCACTTTGCACAGCGGAGAGATCCTCGGTTTTACCGGCCTTTTGGGCGACGGCCGAAGCGAGTTGTTCACCTCCGTATTCGGCGCCGCGCCGGATTATACCGGCGATATCTACGTCTCCGGAAAAAGAATGCACATGCGCTCCACAACAACTGCCTACAAGGCAGGCCTTGGCTATGTGCCGCGCAACCGCAAGGAAAACGGCATCATCCGCGATATGTCCATCCTGCATAACGGCTCCATCGTCACGTATGAGGCCATCCGCAAGGGCCTGCTCATCGATCATAAGCGCGAGCTTGGGAATATGGAAAAGAACAAGGCCGAGCTCTCTATCAAAATGGGCGAAATGGATGATCTGATCACCAGCCTGTCGGGCGGCAACCAGCAAAAGGTCGTTCTGGCCAAGTGGCTCTCCGCCGCGCCGAAGGTGCTCATCTTCGACAACCCGACCCAGGGCGTGGACGTGGGCGCAAAAGAAGAGATCTACGATATCATCCTTCGCCTTGCGGAAGAGGGCGTGGGTATCGTGATCCTCTCCAGCGAAGCGCAGGAGGTCATCCGCCTGTGCGACAGGACCGTGGTCATGTATCACGGCAAGGAGCAGGGCGTTCTTGAAGCGGAGGAAATGACGGAAAGCAATATCATGGTCCTGGCGACCGGCGGCGATAAGAGCATGCTGGGCGCGGGCAAAGGAGCGGAGAAATGATGAAGGGAACAAAGACGCTTGGCATGCTGGTGGCCGTACTGGCCGTCGTCGTGCTCATCTGCGGCATCGTCGGCTCGGGGCTGGATACGAACACCGGCGCGCTCGGCCAAAAGATGATCCAGGCTCAGGAACTGTATAACGAGATCTCGGCCCACCAGAAGGCCGTGGAAAAGACCTCGCCTTCTTCCATCAAGAAGGCCTCCAGCGCCCTCAGTTCGGCGGAAAGCGCCGTCGAAAAGGCGCAGGGCGCGCTGGACGACATGCTCGCTCTGCATGCGGGCTTGGAAACCAACATGGCCTCCGGCGATGAAACGGTAGACGCGCTGCTCGCCGCCGTTGCCAATGCCGGAGAAGGCGCAGATATTGCCGATGTGCAGTCCGTGGCCGATTCCATGGTCCTTGAACTGTACGATTCCTTCGCGCAGGACGCCTACAAGGCCGTCAACGGCGCGGAGGACAAGGCCGTTACCGCGCAGAAGGGCATCTCCGAGGTGCTTTCCGCCGTCGGCTCTTCCTATGAAACGGAAATGACCGCCGAGACCGAATGGCCCACGTGCTCCACCGGCGAAGAATACATCGCCGCCGCCGAAGCCGCCCTCGCCCGTGCGAACGAGCTCGTTCCCGCGGCGCAGGCGATCGTCGCCGAGGCGGACGAAGCCGCCGCTGCTGCGGCCAAGGTCGCTGCGGCAGACAAGATGGACGTCCAGAGCCGCTTCATCGTCTTTGTCGAGCTGAACTGGATCGGCTTTATCTTCACCTCCGTGCTCCTGCTTGCCGTGGCGGCGGTCATGCTGTTCGCTGCGCAGAAGTTTATGGACGCATGGCGCAAGGTGCCGGTGTTCTCCACCGCCATGGCCGCGCTCGTCATGGCCGCGATCATGACCTACGCCCTCGGCTTCCATTTTGAGACCATCGGCGAATGGGCCGCGTACTGGTTCAATAACTCCATGAACGTGCTGCGCGCCAATTCCTCCGTGGGTATGATCGCGCTGGGCATGACCTTCGTCATCATCTCCGGCGGTATCGATCTGGCCGTCGGTTCTACCCTCGCGGGCGTTTCCACCGTCATCATGTGCCTGATCGACGTCGGCCAGAACGGCCTTCTGACCAACATGGGCATAACGGGCCTTCCGGCCTACATCATCGCCTGCGTCGCGGGCATTGCTGCCGGCCTCGCGTTCGGCGCTATCACCGGCGGCGTGATCACCAAGGGCAAGGTCCCGCCGTTCATCGTCACGCTGGGCATGATGCAGATCATCCGCTCCGTCGCCCAGTACTTCACCAAGAGCTATAACCCCGACGTGCCCAAGGAATTCCAGGCCCTGGCCAACACCGTCATCGGCGGTCAGATGCTCCTGCCCATCCTGTACTGGCTGGTGCTGGCGGTCATTTTGCACATCGTCTCCAGGCACACCGCCTTCGGCCGCCATGTCTATGCGGTCGGCTCTAACGAGCGCACCACCATGCTCTCGGGCATCAACGTGGACAAGGTGAAGATGAAGGTCTATGTGCTCATGGGCTTCATCGTCGCTTTGGCCTCCATTGCGCAGGTCGCGCGCCTTCGCGGCGTCGACGTCGCCTCGGCCGGCAACGGCTACGAGATGAACGCCATCGCGGCGGTCGTCGTCGGCGGAACCAGCATGGCCGGCGGCAAGGGCTCCATCCTCGGCACAGTGCTGGGCGTTCTGATCATCGGCATCATGAACAACCTGCTGGTGCTGCTCAGTGTCGACTCCTTCCTTTCCGCCGCGTTCACCGGCGCGATCGTCATCGCCGCCGTGCTCATGCAGCGCAAGGAAAAGAACGCATAATCATCTGTCAGAAAAGAGGGACCTTTTCCGGAACCACACGGCAAAGGCTCCCTCTTTGCGCATCCGGAGGATACTATGCAAGGGTATACCGATGTAAACGCAAAGGTTTTTGATCGCTGGAACAAAGAGGGCTGGGAATGGGGCGTGCCGATCGACCATGCTGCATTTGTGCGCGCCAAGGAGGGGGAGTGGTCCGTCCTGCTCACGCCCACGCGCCCCGTTCCGGCGCATTGGTTTGGCGAACTGCAGGGCAAGCGCGTGCTCGGGCTGGCCTCGGGCGGCGGGCAGCAAATGCCAGTTTTCGCAGCCGCCGGAGCAGTTTGCACCGTGCTGGATTATTCGCTCAGCCAGCTGGAGAGCGAGCGCATGGTCGCCGTGCGCGAAGGCTACGAGATCGGGATCGTCCGCGCCGATATGACAAAGCCGCTTCCCTTTGCAGACGAGCAGTTCGACCTCATCTTCCATCCCGTCTCCAATTGCTATATCGAGCAGGTCGAGCCGCTCTGGAAGGAATGCGCGCGCGTTCTCAAAAAGGGCGGCGCGCTGCTGGCCGGGTTCGATAACGGCGTGAATTACGCCTATGGAGACGACGAGAGCAAGCTGTGCTACAAACTGCCCTTTAACCCGCTCAAGGATGAAAAACTGTACGAAGATTCCATCAAAAACGACTGGGGCGTTCAGTTTTCCCATACCATAGAGGAGCAGATCGGCGGCCAGCTGCGCGCGGGCTTCCGTCTGGCTGATATTTATCAGGATACCAACGGCGCGGGCCTGCTCCACGAGCATGGCGTGCCTTGTTATTATGCAACACTGGCCATCAAAGAATAGATATTTTCGGAGGGATACACGATGATCATCAGCAACATCCGCGTTCAGCATATCGAAAAGCCGCTGGGCTGGGAAGTGACCAGGCCCACCGTCACCTGGCTCGTGGAGGGCGCGCAGGGCAAAGCGCAGGAAAGCGCAAAGGTGGAGATCCTGCAGGCCGGAAAGAGCGTGTTCGCGCTGGAGGGGAAGGAGCTTTCCAATACCGGCGTCACCTGTGATGTGCAGCTTCAGCCCCGCACCCGCTACGAGGTGCTCGTCACCGTGTGCGATGAAACCGGCGACAGCGCCACCGGCGAGAGCTGGTTCGAAACCGGCAAGATGGACGAGGAATGGCAGGCGCAGTGGATCGCCGCGCCCTTTGCCCAGAGAGAATACCCCGTCCTGTCCACCACGGTGGAACTGGCCGCAAAGCCGCAGCAGGCGCGCATCTATGCCGTGGGCCTTGGCGTATATGAACTGTATGTCAACGGCCGCAAAGCCGGTACGGAAGTGCTTTCCCCAATGTATAACGATTATAACCTCTGGATCCAGACTATGACCTTCGATGTGACCGACCTTCTGCGCACCGGCGAAAACGAAATTTCCGTCATGCTGGGCGAAGGCTGGTACATGGGCCAGTTCGGTTTTGGCGGCGGCGCGAAGTGCATCTTCGGCGACAAGATGCAGCTCCTGCTCGAAGGCCATGTACAAATGGAAAACGGTGAAGAGACCGTGTTCGGCACCGATCCCGCAAGCTGGACCTGCACGCACAGCCCGGTCGTCTCCTCCGGCATATACGACGGCGAAGTCTTCGATGCCACGACCGAGCCCGGCGCGCCCGTCCCCGCCATCGCAGTGGATGCGCCCAAGGGCCCGCTGATGGACCGTCTCAGCCCCGCCGTGAAGGTCATCGAGCGCCTCAACGGAGCCAAGCTGCTCATCACCCCCAAGGGCGAACGCGTTCTGGACTTCGGCCAGGTCATGACCGGCTGGGTCGAATTCGACTGCGATCTGCCCAAGGGCAGCAAGGTCTATCTCCAGTACGGCGAACTGTTGCAGGACGACTGCTTCTACCGCGATAACCTGCGCAGCGCGCTTGCCGAATTCACTTATATTTCAGGCGGCACGCGCACGCTCGTCCGCCCGCATTTCACCTTCTATGGCTTCCGCTACGTAAAGGTGGAGGGCATGGACATCGTCGACCCCAAGGCGTTCACCGGCTGCGTCATCCATTCCGAACTCGCGCCCACCGGCCGCATCGAGACCGGCAACGCCAAGCTCGATCGCCTGTTCGAAAACGCCATGTGGTCCCAGCGCGGCAATTTCCTCGACACGCCTACCGATTGCCCGCAGCGCGACGAGCGCATGGGCTGGACGGGCGACGCCCAGGTCTTTGCGCCCACGGCCTGCTATAATATGTATTCCCCGGCTTTCTACCGCAAGTTTATGTTCGATATGCTCGTCGAACAGCGCGAACTGGAAGGCTCCGTCCCGTTTGTCGTGCCGGATGTGCTCTCCATCATCAACAGGGGCGCAAGCGACGGCATCTTTGCCTATGCCGCCGGCTCCTGCGCCTGGGGCGACGCCGCCACCGTCATCCCGTGGACGGTCTACCGCTTCTATGGCGATAAGCAGCTGCTGGCCGATCAGTACGAGAACATGACCCTCTGGGCCGATTGGATCCACGCGCAGGATGAGGGCGATTTCCTCTGGCGCAAGGGCTTCCATTTTGCGGACTGGCTCGCGCTGGACAACCCCGTGCAGGGCTCCTCTTTCGGCGGGACCGATCCGTACTACATCGCCTCCGTCTACTATTACTATTCCACTGTCCTGTGCGCCAAGGCTGCGTGCGCGCTGGGCAAGGCGGAAGACAAGCAGAAGTATGCTGAGCGCTCGGAGAAGATCAAGGCCGCCATCCGCAAGGAGTTCTTCACCGCCACCGGCCGCATCGCCGAGCCCACGCAGACCGCCATGGCCCTTGCTCTGTATTTCGATCTCATGCCCGAGGAGCATAAGCCGAGGCTCGTGAACGATCTCAAGAACAAGCTGATTAGCAAGGATATCCACCTCGATACCGGCTTTGTCGGCACCTATTTCCTGCTGCCCGTGCTCACCAAAATCGGCCTGCACGATTTCGCCGTCCAGCTCCTTCTCAATGAAGATTTCCCGTCCTGGCTGTACGAGGTCAATATGGGCGCGACCACCATCTGGGAGCGCTGGAATTCCGTCCTGCCCAACGGCTATGTTTCCGATACGGGCATGAACTCCATGAACCACTATGCCTACGGCTCCATCGTGGAGTGGATCTATTCCACCCTCTGCGGCCTCAAGCCCGACGATACCGCCCCCGGCTTCAAGAAGGCCGTCATCGCCCCGCTGACCGACCCGCGCCTGCCCGGCATGAAGTGCGAATACACCTCCGCCGCCGGCCTGTATAAGGCGGGCTGGGAGCGCGAAAACGGCCAGATCCACTATCATATCGAGATCCCGTTCGACGCGCAGGCCGCTTTCATTCCCGAGAAGGCCGACACAGCTCTCACGGTCAACGGCGTCGAGACCAGCGGCGAGCAGGTGCTCACTGCTGGCGTCTACGATATCTACTGCTCCGAACAGGACGTCGCCACTGAGTACTTCAAGCTGAAATAAGGAGGATACCCGATGAACGGCTTTGAATTTCGCGCCGCGTGCTACCGCAGGCTGAACAAAACCGCGAAAAAAGGCGCCATCGTGCTCGCCGGCTCGTCTCTTTGCGAACAGTTCCCCGTCAACGAGCTGCTCATGAGCAGGGGAGAGAGCCTCACCGTCTATAACCGCGGCATTTCCGGCGATACGATCCACGGCTATCACAGCCGCATCCGCGACTGCGTGATCGACCTCGCCCCCTCCAAGCTGTTCATCAACATCGGCACGAACGATATGAACGGCGGCGCAAGCGGCGCGGACGACATCTGCGCGAACTATTCCGCGCTCCTGCGCGATATCATGGCGCAGCTGCCCGAGTGCGAGATCTTCGTCCTTTCCTATTATCCCATCAATCCGCAGGTGCACGCGCTCTCGCCCTGGCAGAGCGGCCGCACCAACGAGCGCATCGGCGAGATCAACGCCCGCGTCAGGGCCATGGCCGAAGAGCTTGGCCTCAAGTGGATCGACGTGAGCACGCCTTTGATGGACGAAAACGGCGATCTGCGCGCCGAGCTGGCTACCGACGGCGTCCATATGTATCCCGACGCCTACGAGCTCGTTCTGGACACGCTCCTGCCGTACATGAAGTAAAATCAGCGAGAAACCCCTTTCTTTAGGAAAAGAAAGGGGTTTCTCGCGCTTTTCCCTAAAGAAACCAATTTGGAAAACGTAAAGTTTACAAAGAGCATAAAACCGTGTATACTGAAGCCGGAGCATAACGCTTCGGCTCCTTTATTTTGCAAAAGAAATGAGGCGCATCTCCCATGCAACAGACACTTCTTCGCGCAAAACAGGAAATCCAAACGACCCTTGCCGAAAAGGTGATCCCCTTCTGGCTGGAACGCTCGGTGGACGAGCAGTTCGGCGGATATATCACCTCTTTTGATGAAAACGGCGTGTTCGACGGCAACGGCGTGAAATACATGGTCACGCAAAGCCGCATGCTCTGGGGCTTTTCGTATCTTGCGCCCTTTGCCCGGCCCGAAGACCGGCCCAAAATGAAAGCCGCAGCCGATCAGGGCTTTGCCTTCTTTAAAAAATACTTCTTCGACCCTGTTCACGGCGGCGTGTATTGGATGCTCAACCGCGACGGATCCGTAGCCGACCCGGCCAAGCTCGTCTATGGCGAAGGCTTCGCCGTCTACGCTCTCGCGCAGTACGCAATCACCTACCAAAATGAGGAAGCGCTTGCCCTTGCCGAATCCGTGTTCGATCTTCTGCAGAAATACTGCGCCGACACGCGCTTTGGCGGCTATTTTGAAAATGTCGAGCGCGACTGGAGCCTGTCTCCCGCCGGAGATTTTGCGGGCGACCGCAAATCGCTGGATATCCACATGCACCTTCTGGAAGCCTTCACCACCCTCTATCAGGCATCCGGCAAGGAGATCCACCGCCGCAAGCTCAAAGAAGTGCTGGATGTGATCATCGATCACATGGTCGATCGCGAAAACGGCTTCGGTTATAACCAGTTCACGATCGATTTTAAGCGCATCCCGGCTATCGCCATCAAGCGCACGTGGAACGCCGAGCGCGAAACGAACGAGACGGTGGACGAGCCCGCGGATACAACATCCTACGGCCACAATATCGAGCTGACCTGGCTGGCCGATCTCGCTCTGCAGAAGCTCGGCTGCCCTCGCACGGAATACGACGAGCTCTTCCTGCGCATCCTGCGCCATTCCATGGCCCACGGCGTGGACTGGGAGCGCGGCGGCGTCTATCGCGACGGCGTGGGCTGCGAACCCGCTCTCGTTCTGGATAAGGAATGGTGGCAGAACTTCGAAGCCATGACCGGCCTTCTGAACGGCTGGCGCATGTTCGGCGAAGAAAAAATGGCCGAAGCATTCCTGAACGTGTGGCAGTTCAACCGCGATCATTTCATGAACATGGAGATCGGCGAAAGCCGACAGATGCTGGATATCAGCGGCAAGCCGCTCGTCGCCAATCTCGGCAACCCGTGGAAGGGCATTTACCATACCGGGCGCGCGCTGGCCGTGTGCCTTGAAAACTTTGCAAAGCTGGAGGAGGCCGGAAAATGACGAA
>JAFQGN010000202.1 GCA_017398245.1 Clostridia bacterium
GAGGGATTCGGCACCTCGCGCATGCCGTCGCCGGTCATTTCAAACATGCCGATCTCGTTAACCGACCCGAATCGGTTTTTGACTGCGCGCAGCAGACGATACTGATGCTCGCCGTCGCCTTCAAAATACAGCACGGCGTCTACCATGTGCTCCAGTATGCGCGGGCCGGCGATCGCGCCTTCTTTAGTGACATGGCCGACGAGGAACACGCAGATATTATCCGCCTTGGCCTTTCGCATGAGCAGCGCGGCGCTTTCGCGCACCTGAGACACGCTGCCGGGCGCGCCGGAGAGCTCGGGCAGATACATGGTCTGCACGGAATCGGCGATGAGCACATCGGGCTTGATTGCGTCGATCTGCGCGTCGATGGCGTTCATATCGTTTTCCGAAAGCACCATGAAGCCGCTGTCGTCCAGCTTCAGGCGTTTTGCGCGCATTTTGATCTGTCTTGCGCTCTCTTCGCCGGAAACATACAGCACCTTCCAGCCGTCGCGCGCCATGTTCGCAGAAACCTGCGTTAATAAGGTAGATTTTCCGATGCCGGGCTCGCCGCCCACGAGCATCATGGAGCCTTCGACCGCTCCGCCGCCCAGAACGCGGTCCAGTTCGCCGATGCCGGTGGTCAGCCTTGCCGCCCCTTCGTCCGGAATCTCGTCCACGCGCACGGCGTCCGTTCCGCCGCCAGGCTTTCTCTTTAGCTTTTTTTCTTCCAAAGCAGGCGCGGCCTGCATTTCTTCAAATGTATTCCACGCATTGCAGGCGGGGCATTTGCCCATCCAGCGCGCGGTCTCGTAGCCGCATTCGGCGCAAACGTACTTCGTGCTCTTTTTCGCCATGGTTTTTCCTCCAAATATTCTTCAATTATAGTATACCATTACATGCCTATGCTTGTCATGTGCCGGATTTAGGCATATAATAAGGAAAGTATCGAATATTTCAGCGAGGATGCAAGAATGCAGAAAGATCCTAACCAAACACCCGCGAAGGCGAACTCGGTCGGTTCTGGGCAGAATCCGCCAAAGAGGACTTTGCAGAACGCAGCCGCCGGCACTGCCAAACCGACTGTACCGAAGAAAACCGGCGCAGCTGCCGGCCAGAGCAGGCCATCAGCGCCAATCCCGCAGAAAAACGGCCCGGAAAACATGATCAACGTGCGCCGCACGCTGCACAGAGGCGGCAGATCGACGATCGGTTACACCCAAAGGGCCGTCGTCAAGATCGGCAAGGGCATCAAAAAAGGCGTTGACATCGGCGTTTCGGGGTTCAATCAGTACGTAGAAACCGGCGAAACGAAAAGCGGTTTCACAGCCCGGTTCACGCATTTCTTCCGACACATCACTTTTTCCCTGTTTTTGACCGTTTTTGCCGTGATCCTGCTGATCGCGCTGATGCTCTTCAGCAATACGAACATCGTGGTTGACGAGCAGAAGGTGACGATCCCCGGCGCGAGCAGCGATTTTGAAGGGTTCTCCATCCTGCATCTTTCCGACCTGCACGCGCGCACCTTCGGCGAGAATCAGGAAGCGTTGCTGCGCGCGATCGACAATCTGGATTACGACATCGTCGTGATCACGGGCGACATGGTCGGCGCAACGGGCAATGCCGATCCCTTCTGGACGCTGCTGGACGGTTTGGGCACATCGCGGCCGGTCTATTTCATCGCCGGAGATTCCGACCCCGGCCCGCTGCTGAGCAGCACGCGCGATATCGTGGGCACACTGAACGAAATGGTGCTGGAAGAGTGGATCCTTGGCGCGATGCGGCGCGGGGCAACCTATCTCAACAAACCTATCTCCATTGAAGTCGGCTCCTCCACCCTGTGGCTTTCCCCCGCTTCCATGCTCAATGTCAATGCGGATACCGCCTTGGAAATGGCCGAATACGAGCTGGATCTGCAAAAAGGCGGCGTGGTGGACGGCATCTTCGCCGATTACACCGAACTCCCCTTCACCAATTACCGCTACCGGCAGATGTCCGGGCTGAAGGAGGGCGCGCTGTATCTGGAAGATGAAGACCTCCACATCACTCTTTCCCACTATCCGCCCTCCGAAAATGCGCTTGCGGCTGCGCAGGTGAACGCTTCCGAGGTCGAAAACGCCTATCTGCACGCGCCGGATCTTGCGCTGTGCGGGCATTATTGCGGCGGAGTATGGCGCCTGCCCTTTATCGGCGCGTTCTATATTCCGGATTCGCTCGCCGAAAACCACGGCTGGCTGCCCGATCAGGAAATGGTCAGCGGCCTGCGGCAGAGTTCTTCTACCACTATATATACCTCTGCCGGGCTCGGCGTTACCGACTATGGTTTCTTCCTCGATTTCCGGGTGATGAATTCGCCGCAGATCTCGCTGATCACGCTGACAACGCAGCTGACAGACGATCTGCTCGCACGCTGAAAAAACCAATAAAATCAATGCTCTCCGCAATGGCGTGCTGCCAAAGCGGAGAGTGTTTTTCATTTTATACCAAAGTCTGTTTTTCAGTATTGCCATTTCGTTCTTCTTGCCAACCACGGGAAGAAGCCGCACTTTATTCCGAATAGAAAGGCCCCTTTTCTTTGAAAAAAGAAAAGGGGCTTGCGTTCAGTCGTCTCTATTGTCTGCTTACGCCGTTACGATCTTGCTCGCCTCGCTCAGGCTGAGGATTTCGATCGCCATTTCGCGCATCTTATACTTGAGCACCTTGGCGGCGGCGTTCATGGGGAACTCGCTGACAAAGTGGAAATACCTGGGGCACTTGTGCTTGGCCATGTTGCCCAGGCAGTACTCGCGCAGCTCTTCGGAGGTGAGCTCCTCCCCTTCCTTGGGCACGATCCACGCCATGATCTCCTCGCCGTACTGCTTGTCCGGCACGCCGATGACCTGAACATCCTTTACCTTGGGATGGGTATACAGGAACTCTTCGATCTCCTTGGGATAAATGTTTTCGCC
>JAFQGN010000203.1 GCA_017398245.1 Clostridia bacterium
ATCGGCAAGGAAATGGGCGAGCGCTTCGGCCGCACCTATATGGAAGTGAGCGACGAGGTCTTCGAGGGTCCGCAGTCCGTCGTGTTCGACGAGGCGGAAAACCGCATGCATACCATCAAGGCCGTCATCGCCGCCACCCTGTAACGCAGAAAAATCTGAACCTTAAGAAGGCTTTACGCTATGAAAAAAGCATATCTGGTTTTAAGCGACGGAAGATATTTTGAGGGAACGCGCATCGGCGCGGATACCGACGCATCCGGCGAACTCGTGTTCACCACCGGCGTCGTCGGCTATCAGGAAACGCTGGCCGATCCTGCCTTTGCCGGGCAGATCGTCCTGCAGACCTTCCCGCTCATCGGCAACTACGGCGTGATCGAACCGGATGCCGCGGGCGCGTGCGCCGCGAGCGGATATGTCGTCCGCGAGCTGTGCGATGCGCCCTCGAATTTCCGGTGCGAAGGCGCTCTGAACAGCTATCTGGAAAAGAACGGTGTGCCCGGCATCGCCGGGGTCGATACGCGCGAACTCACCCGCATTCTGCGTGAGGAAGGCTCTCTCATCGCGCGTATCTGCTCTGCCGTGCCGGAAAATGCGGCCGGGGCAGCGATCTGCACCGCTGAAAACATGGTAGAAAAGGTCAGCTGCAAGCAGCCCGTCTCCGTTTCGAGCCGGGGCGAAGAAAAGTTCCGCGTCACCGTGATCGATTACGGCGCATCGCAGGATCTGATCTCCGCCCTCACAGCGCGCGGCTGCGCCGTCACACTCGTCCCGCATGATACCGCTGCCCGCGCCATTATGGAGACCGCGCCGCAGGGCGTCGTGCTCTCCGGCGGCCCCGGAGACCCTGCCGCCAACCCCGGCTGTATTGCCGAGATTGCCAAGCTCATCGGCCGCGTGCCCGTGCTCGGCGTCGGCCTCGGGCATCAGATGGCCGCCCTCGCCATGGGCGGGACCACGGCCAAGCTCAAATACGGCCATAGGGGAGCGAACCAGCCCGTGAAGGAAGTGGGCGGAACGCGCACCTATATCACGTCTCAGAACCATGGCTATATCGTGGAAAACGCGCCTGCCGGCAGCGTCGCCACCTTTGTAAACGCCAACGATTCCACCTGCGAAGGCCTCGATTACCCGGGCAAAAACTGCCTCACCGTGCAGTTCACGCCCGGCGGAAGCGGCTTTGCGGGCACTGGCTTTGTGTACGATCGCTTTATTTTGATGATGGAGGGGAAGAGCCATGCCTAAAGACAGAAGCATCCGAAAAGTTCTGGTCATCGGCTCCGGCCCCATCGTCATCGGCCAGGCGGCTGAATTCGACTATGCCGGTGCGCAGGCCTGCCGCGTTCTGCGCGATGAAGGCATCAACGTCGTGCTCGTCAATTCCAACCCCGCCACCATCATGACCGACAAAAACCTCGCCGACGAGATCTATCTTGAGCCCCTCAACGCCGAAACCGTGCGCCGCATCATCGAAAAAGAGCGCCCGGACGGCCTGCTTGCGGGCCTCGGCGGTCAGACGGGCCTGACCATCGCCATGCAGCTCAGCCGCGACGGCACGCTCGATCAGTTCGGCGTGCGCCTGCTGGGTACCGATGTCGAGGCCATCGATACGGCAGAAGACCGCGAGCTCTTCCGCAACGCCATGCAGGCTATCGGCCAGCCCTGCGTCCCCTCCGATATCGCCAACGATCTGGAGACCGCCGTTGCCGTTGCCCAGCGTATCGGCTACCCGGTCATCGTCCGCCCGGCGTTCACTCTCGGCGGCACCGGCGGCGGCATCGCGGAAAACGAAGAGGAACTGCGCATTATCGCGCGCAGCGGCCTTGATATGTCGCCCATCACGCAGATCCTTGTCGAAAAATGCATCTCCGGATGGAAGGAGATCGAATTTGAGACCATGCGCGACGCGGTTGGCAATGTCATCTCCGTCTGCTCCATGGAAAATTTCAACCCCGTCGGCGTGCATACGGGCGACAGTATCGTCACCGCGCCCGCGCTCACACTCTCCCCGGTCGAATTTGAAATGCTGCGCACCGCCGCGTTGGATATCGTCTCCTCCATCGGCATTGTGGGCGGCTGCAACTGCCAGTTTGCGCTGAACCCGAACAGCTTTGAATACGCCGTGATCGAGGTCAACCCGCGCGTCAGCCGCTCCTCGGCTCTCGCCTCCAAGGCCACCGGCTATCCCATCGCCAAAATCACCACCAAGATCGCTCTGGGCTATACGCTCGACGAGATCCGCAACGATATCACCGGCGTGACCTGCGCCTGTTTCGAACCCACGGTCGATTACGTCGTCGTCAAATTCCCCAAGTGGCCCTTTGATAAATTCGCGGGCTCCAGCCGTAAGCTCGGCACGCAGATGAAGGCCACCGGCGAGGTCATGTCCATCGCGCCCTCCTTTGAAATGGCCATCATGAAGGCCGTGCGCGGCGCAGAGATCTCCGTCGATACGCTCAACTGTCCGCCGCTGAGCGACGCGCCCGTCGAGGAACGCCTCGCCGCACAGGACGACCGCCGCATCTTCACCGTGTTTGAGGCGCTCAAATCCGGCATGCCGATCGACCGCATCCACGAAATCACGAAGATCGATCCCTTCTTCCTGCACAAGCTGAATAACCTTGCGCAGTTCGAGCTCCGCATCGCCTCCGGCCTTTCCGAGGGCGACTACGAGCAGGCCAAAAAGTTTGGCTATACCGATGCGGCTATCCTGCGCCTCTCCGGCGAAACGCAGCTGCCCGGCCATGCTTTCTCCTATAAAATGGTCGATACCTGCGCCGCCGAGTTCGACGCGCAGACCCCGTATTTCTATTCCACCTGCGATGCGGCCTGCGAATCCCGCCGCTTTAAGCGCAGCGGAAAGCCGGTGGTCATGGTTCTCGGCTCCGGCCCCATCCGCATCGGCCAGGGCATAGAGTTCGATTATTCCTCCGTCCACTGCGTCTGGACCCTGCGAGCGCTAGGCTACGATGTCGTCATCGTCAATAACAACCCGGAGACCGTCTCCACCGACTATGATACCGCCGACCGCCTCTATTTCGAGCCCCTCTGCCCGGAAGACGTCATGAACATCATCCGCGTGGAGCAGCCCATTGGAGTGGTCGTGGCATTCGGCGGTCAGACGGCCATCAAGCTCACGCAGTTCCTGGACAAAAACGGCATCAAGATCCTCGGCACCTCCGCCGAGGGTATCGACATGGCCGAAGACCGCAGCCGCTTCGATGCGCTCCTCGAGTCTTTTGGCATCAAGCGTCCCAAGGGAATGGGCGTGGCCACTCTGGAAGAGGCTCTGGAAGCCGCCAATACGCTGGGCTACCCCGTGCTCCTGCGCCCGAGCTATGTCATCGGCGGCCAGAACATGACCATCTCCCGCAACGATGAGACCACCCGCCGCTATATGACCACCATCCTCTCCGGCGGCATCGACAACCCCGTGCTCGTCGATAAGTACATGCCCGGCGTCGAGCTGGAAGTGGACGTCATTTCCGATGGCGAAGACGTGCTCATCCCCGGCATCATGGAGCATATCGAGCGCGCCGGCATCCATTCGGGAGACTCCATCGCGGTCTATCCGCCCTATAACCTCTCCGATAAGTTCCTGCGCACCATCTGCACCTCGTCCGAAAAGCTCGCCCTCGCTCTGGGCACCAAGGGCCTGGTCAATATCCAGTACCTCATCTATCAGGATGAGCTCTATGTCATCGAGGTCAACCCCCGCGCCTCCCGTACCGTGCCGTATATCTCCAAGGTCACCAATGTACCCATGGTCGATCTCGCGGCGCAGGTCATGCTTGGCGCGAAGCTGCGCGATCTCGGTTACGGCACGGGTCTCTATCGCACCCCGCCGTACTATGCCATCAAGGTGCCGGTTTTCTCCTTTGAAAAGCTCAACGACGCCAACTCCATCCTCGGTCCGGAAATGAAATCCACCGGCGAGGTGCTCGGCCTCGGCCGCACCATGGCGCAGGCCCTGTTCAAAGGCCTCACCGCTGCGGGCTTCAAGGTGCCCTCGCCCTATGGCATCGGCAAAGCCGGCGTGCTCATCAGCGTGGAAGAGAACGATTATCAGGAATCCGTCGGCCTCGCCAAGAGGTTCCACGATCTGGGCATCCGCATTTATGCCACCTCCGGCACCGCGCGCGCCATCACCCAGCTGGGCATCAATGTCACGGGCGTCGGGCAGGAGCAGATCTACCGCCTCATGGAGGAGGGAAAGCTCCAGTACATCATCTATACCGGCGCGGTCAAGGATGCCACCATGGGCGATTATATCGCCCTGCATAAGCGCGCCATGCAGCTGGGCGTGCCTTGCCTCACCAGTATCGATACGGCCAACGCCCTCGCGCAGATCATCGAATCCCGATTCAATCTGGGCAATACCGAGCTGGTCGATATCAACGCCATGCGCCTGTGGCGGCAGAAGATCCGCTTCACCAAGATGCAGTCCTGCGGAAACGACTATATCTTCATCGAAAATTTCGACGGCTCCGTCACCTGCCCGGAATCCCTGTGCGTCAGCCTCTGCCAGCCGCACTACGGCATCGGCGGCGATGGCATCGTGCTCATCGAAAAATCCACCATGGCCGATGCGAAAATGCGCTCCTTCAATACGGACGGCTCCGAAGGCGGCATGGCCGGCAACAATATCCGCTGCGTGGCCAAATATCTGTTCGATAAGGGCTATGTCCGCTCCGAGCATATGACCATTGAAGCCGGCGGCAAGGTGCACAAGCTGCGCCTCTACACGCGCGACGGCAAGGCCAGCACGGTCGCGGTCGATATCGGCAAGGCCGAATTCAGCCCCGCCAAGCTCCCCAGCACCATCGCGGCAGATCGCATCATCAATTACCCGCTGCACGTGGCAGGGGAGGACTACGCCGTCAGCTGCGTCTCCGTGGGCAACCCGCACTGCGTCACCTTCTGCGAAACCATCGATACCCTCGACGTCGCCTCCATTGGCCCGGAATTCGAGCACGCGAAGGAATTCCCTGAGCGCATCAATACCGAATTCGTGCGCGTGGTCGATAAGAACACCCTGCGCATGCGCGTTTGGGAGCGCGGCAACGGCGAAACGCTCGCCTGCGGAACCGGCGCCTGCGCCGCCGTCATCGCAGCCTGCGAAAACGGCTTCTGCGAAAAGGGTACCGATGTCACCGTCAAACTCCTCGGCGGCGACCTCACCGTCAACTATACCGATGAGCGCGTCCTTCTCACCGGCAGCGCCCACCTCATCTACGAGGGCGAATTCGAATATTGATCCCTCAATGCACAAAAAGAACCGGAGCTTTTGCAAGCCCCGGTTCTTTCTTTTATACGCCCAGCCCGATATTCGCTTTGTCGCCCATATAGTTCCCGCTTTCCGGAAATCCATCCTGCGCGAGAAGGCGGAACTTTTCGGAAAAATCGTACTCTTCCAATGCTTCAATCGGCACGAAGCGCACGTCGTTGATGGGGTTTTCGTCAAATTCATTCGTCGGCAGCTCGATCCCGCCGCCGACCCTGCGCAGAAGAAACGTTATATGCAGGATCTTGTTGCCGCTTGCGGCCACATCGCAAACGTACAGCAGACGTTCGATTGCAACATCCAGTCCGGTCTCCTCTTTCATTTCGCGAATAAGCCCTTGCTCCATCGTCTCGCCGCATTCCAGCTTTCCGCCCGGCAAAGACCACTTTCGCTTCTCGCTCAGCTTCTGCTGCACCAGCAGTATCTTTCCACTCTCGATCAAAACCCCCGTCACACGCACCACAAACGCATGCTCCGCGCCCATTGCCATCCTCCTCATCTTTCAAACACATATTTATATGCGCTCTCTGTTGGATGTTCGTAATACCCCTCTTCCATTCGGTCAAGCCTGTAACCGCATTCTTCAAACACGCGCTGCATTGCTTTGTTCGTTGCACGGGTCTCGCCGCAGAAGCGCTTCATGCCGATCTTTGTCATCTCCGTCGTCACATGCCCGAGCAGCATCTTTGCCAGCCCGCGTCCCCTGAACTCCGGACGCACAGCAATGTTCATGATCTTCACATAGTCCTTTTCACCCTGCCAGTTATATATAAACACGTCGCCCACGAGCTTCTCCCCGTCGCAAAGCGCCCAGTAGATTGCCCGATCGTCCGCCAGCAGATCCTTCCAATCCTCTTCCTTCCAGAAATCCGTCGGAAAGCACAACTTGTCAAATTCCATTGCAGCCGCTATATCTTCTATTGAAAAACGCCTGATCTCCATGCTTCGTATATCCCTTCAGCCAAGATAAAGCAATTATAGCATACACGCGCGCAAACAAAAAGCCCTTCTCACGGGGAGAAGGGCTCGCGTTTTCAGGATACCGACGGCGCATCCGCAGCCGCTTCCGGCGCAGCCACGGCGGTCTTGCGCGCGCGCGGCTTCTTAGCCGGCGGGTTGGTCACCACGGTGGGCTTGCCGGTCTTCAGCACGGCTTCGCGGTCGATGATGCACTTGGCCGCGTTTTCGATGGAGGGCAGCTCGTACATCGTGTCCGTCATCGTGCTTTCGATGATCGCCCTCAGGCCGCGCGCGCCGCTCTTGCGCTTGAGCGCCAGCTGAGCGATCTCGCGCAGCGCATCCTCGGTGAATTCCAGCTCCACGCCGTCCATGCCCAGCAGCTTTTTGTACTGCCTGCACAGCGCGTTCTTCGGCTCGGTCAGAATGCGCACCAGAGCGTCCTCATCCAGCTGGCCAAGGCTGACCAGCACCGGAAGCCTGCCGATGAATTCCGGGATCAGGCCGAACTTGAGCAGATCCTCCGGCCGCACCTTGCTCATCACGTCGATGCTCGCGCGCTCCTGCTTGCCATGCACCTCCGCGCCGAAGCCCATGCTCTTCTTGCCTGTG
>JAFQGN010000204.1 GCA_017398245.1 Clostridia bacterium
CACGACATGAACGGCGGCAAGGAGATGTCCGTTGCCGAGATCATCGAAATGATAGACGACAACCCGCTGCTCGACGGCGTGACCCTCTCCGGCGGCGATCCGTTCTGCCAGCCGGGCGACAGCGCGCTCATCGCCGCCGCCGCCAAGGAGCGCGGGCTGAACGTATGGACATACAGCGGCTGGACGTTCGAACAGCTGATCAAAATGGCCGAAACCGACCAAGCCGTGCTGGATCTGCTCAAAAACACCGACGTGCTGGTGGACGGCCCGTTCATCCTCGCGCAGAGGTCGCTCGAGGTGAAGTGGCGCGGCTCCCGAAACCAGCGTCTCATCGACGTCGCCCGCTCGCTGAGCGCCGGCGCCGCCGTGGAGCTTGAGTAATTTTTGCGGGGAGGATCTTTCTTTAGAAAAAGAAAGACCCTCCCCGCGCCCCACCCAAAGAAACCTGTATTGGGGACAAGCTGTTCTGCCCTAATCGTCTTCTTTTCGAAACAGTTCCCAGTCCCCCGCCTAAAAGAAGTCTGTTAGGGGGTAATATTCCTGTAGGCAAACACAAACCCTTCGAAAGGAACCTCTGTTATCCTTCCGAAGGGTTTCTTCTTACCGATAGAGCACACATATTTCACCATAATTAGCTTCATTTCGGAGGATTCATTCTTGCCGGCAGAACGCACAAATCCCATCCTAATGTATTTCTTTTCGGGGAGCGCGAGGGGAGCTTTTCTTTTTCAAAAGAAAAGCTCCCCTCGCATCTTCGTCAAATCCCAAGCTTCGCGCCGGCAGCCTGCCAGTGGCGTTCGGCAAGAGGCGCGTCCTCCATGCGGGCGAACCTGAGCGCAAGCAGCAGACACGCCATGGAATACGCCCGGCCCGTCTTCAGCTCCGCAATGATCCCGCGCGCCCAGTACGGCGCCTTTTCCAGAAGACCGCTTGTGCGGATGGCCTCCACCGCGCCCTCGATATCATACTCCACCGGCACCAGCTGCGTCTGCCAGCCCCTGTCGCCGTCGCTGTCGATCAGGCCGAACACGCTGCGGCTGTCTCCGCTGCCGGGCACGCCCACCGTGCCGCAGTTGACGATCTGCGAACCTCCCTGCCGGTGGATGAACGCCTTGTGCGAATGGCCGCAGAGCATGGTCCCATCGATGCGCGCGGCCCAGTTTTTCGTGGGCTGCGCGTGTTCATAGAGCAGCTCGCGCTGGTTTTCGGGCGAGCCATGGCACAAAAGCAGCGGCGCACATCCGGGCAGTGCCAGCGTCATCGGACCGGAAAGGCTCTCCAGCCAGTCCAGATCGCTCTCGCGCAGCGCTTCATAGGTGTAGCGTAGCGAGCCGCCCTGCGAATTCCACTCCCATTTGCAGCCGTTTTTGCGGCAATCGATCTGCGCGTCATCCCGGTTGCCGAGGATGAACGTGCAGGGGTATTCGCGCTCCAGCGCGTGCATCGCGTCCATGCATTCGATGGGCAGCGCGCAATCGGAGGTATAATCGCCAAGAAAGATGAACCTCTGCGCGCCCATGGCCTTCGCCTTGGCGATGCAGGCCGAAAGCGCGTGGAAATTGGAATGGATGTCCGTCAAAACTGCGATGCGCATGCGTTCCTCCCAAATACAGAAGCAGGCCGGCGAAAAACGTCGGCCTGCATTTTTTCGTTTAGAACTCCGGCGGCGGTTCGATCTCCTTGCCGCCGGGGGCAAGGTCGATAAACCAGGTAAATTCGCCCCTCCAGCCCAGGTTCACCGTGCCCAGCGAACCGTTTCTCTGCTTGGCGATGATGATCTCGGCGATGTTCTTCATTTCGGTTTCTTTGTCGTAATAGTCCTCGCGGTGCACGAACATGACCACGTCGGCGTCCTGCTCGATCGCGCCGGAATCTCGGATATCGTTGAGCATGGGGCGGTGATTCGTACGGCCCGTGGGCGCGCGCGAAAGCTGCGAAAGCGCCATGATGGGCACGTTCAGCTCCTGCGCCAGCGTTTTGAGCGAACGGGAAATGTTCGAAACTTCTTCCTGACGGGAGCCGAACTGCCCCGCGCCGCTCATCAGCTGCAGATAGTCCACCATGATCAGATCCAGGCCGCTCTCCATCTGCAGCCTGCGCGCCTTGGAGCGCATCTGCGGCACGGTGATGCCGCTGGTGGAATCGATATAGATCTGGCTTTCGCCGATGGAGGCCATGGCCTCGCACAGGCGCATCCATTCGTCCGTCTCCAGAATGCCCCTGCGCACGTTCTGCATGTTCACGCGCGCTTCGGTGCACATCATGCGCATGACCAGCTGTTCCGAGGGCATTTCCAGCGAAAAAACCGCCGCCTTTTTGCCCGCGCGGATCGCAGCGTTGCCCACCACGTTCATGCCGAACGCCGTTTTACCCATACTCGGGCGCGCGGCCACCAGCACCAGCTCGCCGCCGTGCAGGCCGGTCAGCAAATCGTCCAGCTCGCTGTAGCCCGTGGGCACGCCCTCGATTCGGCCCTTGTTGATGGCCAGCTGTTCTATTTTTTCGTATGTTTTCAGCAGCACCGGCTGGATGGGCTCCAGCATTTCGCCGCCCTTGCGCATGGAAATGTCGTAGATCAGCTTTTCGGACTGCGCCAGAACGTCTTCCGTCTCCAGCTCGCCCGCGTAGCTCATCTGCGCGATCTCCTCGCTTGCGCGGATCAGCTTGCGCAGCGTGGATTTTTCGTCCACGATCTTGATATACGCCTGCACATTCGCGGCGGAAGGCACAAAGCGGCTCAACTCGATCAGGTATTGGAATCCGCCGACGCCCTCCAGCTTGCCCCTGCGGCCCAGCTCGCTTTCCAGCGTGACCAAATCGATGGGGCGGGACATGGAGCCCAGATACGCCATCGCGGCGAAGATCTCGCGGTGCGCAGGGTCGTAAAAATCCTCTACCTTGAGTGATTCGACGGCCATCAGCGCCGCATTGTGCGAAAGCAGCATGGAGCCCAGCACGCTCTTTTCCGCGTCGGCATGGTGCGGAGGGATACGCCCGCCGGTCATCTGCATTTCCATGGTCGAACCCTCCTTTTGCCTTAAATCAGTATATCAAAACCGCTATACCATATTTTTTGCGTCCTGTCAATATACGATAGCAAAATCCGTTTGTATGCTCTACCGAATCGCCGTAAAGAATTATAACAAAATAGGCTTTGGCGGGGAGCCAAAGCCTTAGAGAACGCCGATTATTTTCCGCTGACGGTCACGTTCAGCACCATCTTGGTGCTCACGCCCGCGGCCAGCTTGAGCGTGATCTCGCTCTGGCCGGCAGACTTGACCGATCCGTCCGTCTCGATCTTACGCTTGTCGATGTCCAGACCGTGCTGTTCCTTGATGGCCTGCGCGATCTGATCGCCGGTGATGGCGCCGTAGAGCTTGCCGTTTTCGCCGCCGCGAACGCTTACGTTCACGACCTTGCCCTTCAGCTCGCGCGCCTTGGCCTCAGCCTCGGCCTTTTTCACATCTTCCCTGTGCTTTGCCGCGCTCTTTGCGTTCTGAATGGAATTGACCGCCTCGGCGGTGGCCTCCTTAGCCAGCTTGCGCGGCAGCAGGAAGTTGCGCGCGTAGCCGTCGCTCACTTCGATGATCTGGTCCTTCTTGCCGGATCCCTTCACGTCCTGAAGCAGGATAACTTTCATATTTCACTCGTCCCCTTCCCGGTTCTTTTTTCTGTTGCGAATATACGTGCTGATCAGGCCCTTCGAGCCCATATACAGCGAAAACGCGCCAAGATACACTGCGATCTGCGAGGCGAACGTGACCGCGCCGACCACCAGCAGCCCGCGCATGAACATGCTTGCGCCGCTCTTTTTGGCAAGGCGGCTGAACGCGCCCATGCATTGGATCTGCAGCATGGTCTGGAACAGCATCTGCACGGCGAAGTTCACCGAATCCCCGCCCTGCAGCCCGGCGTGATCCAGAACAATGCCCAGAACCATGCAGATCGGCATGCCGATCGCCGCGCTTTCCGGTATCCTCCATTCGGAGACCGGCACGCGCCGGATACCCGTTTCATCTCCCCTGCGCGCCCATACCCACACCGGCACGGCCACGTTCAGCACGCCGCCGAGCAGGCAGTTGGACAGCAGCATGCCCGGAAGGCCGATGCGGAAGATGGCGTCCATCGAAACAAGGTATTCGTCCAGCGCCTTGCTCAGCTGCTGCGCGCTGAGAAAGCCGCCGCTGGCCGCGTTGGGGTTGAACATGGCGTTGAGCGCTTCGTACGGCAGCACGGAAGTCGCCGTGCGCATCTGCGTCATCAGCAGCTCGACGAGGTCTGTACGCGTGCTTGCCCATACCAGCGCAAGCGCCAGCACCGCCGCGCCCGTCTGCACGCCGATGGACACGGCCATGCACTTTTTATACGCCATCTTTTTGCGGATACAGCCGATCGCCGCCGCCATCGGCACGAGCACCGCCAGCGCAAAGCTGCCGGCGATCACGCCACCGCCCAGAAGATGCGCGATATACAGCCCCGCCAGCGCGAACACGCCCGCCGGCACAGGCCCCGCCCATGCATACAGCCACGCGCCGACCACGCCGCTCATGGGGTTCGCCGTCATGAGCATGATCATGCCGATCAGACCCGCCAGCAGACCGATCACGCTGCCGCCGATGATCTTTCCAATCGAATGTTTCAATATAAAGCCTCCGAAATACTGTTCGATCGTTTTGCTATTCTAATATAATAGCATGTTCGGTCAAAAATGTGAAGCTACTTCTTCTTTTTCATGTTTGTTTGTGCTATGATAGGCTGCGGGCGGCCTTTCCGCCCACACGCAACACATCTGCAGAAAGGGGCCTGCCCGTATGAACCTTGCGATCGCCGCCGCTGCCGTGGTGGTTTCCTATTTCTTCAAGGGCCTGTGCGGCTTTGGAAACACGCTCATCTTTTCTTCCATCATGAGCTTTTTTGCCAACACCGTCTCTATCACGCCCGTCGAATCGGTGCTGTGCCTGCCCTCCACCAGCTTCATCGCCTGGAAAAACCGCAAAGACCTGCACTGGAACATCATCCTGCCCGTGGCCGCCATCATGGTCGCCGGGTGCATTCCGGGCATCCTTGTGCTGAAAAATTCGTCCCCCGTCGCGCTGAAGATCGTCTTCGGCATCATTGTGATCGCCCTCGGCGTCGAAATGCTCCTGCGCGAGCGTTCCGGCAAAAAGAAGGGCAGCAAGCTGGTTCTCGCCCTGATCGGCCTTCTGGCCGGCGTGATGAGTGGCCTGTTCGGCGTCGGCGCGCTGATGACCGCCTACATGAGCCGCACCACCGAGACCGCCGGCGAATTCCGCGGCAATATCTGCATGGTCTTCCTCATCAACGATCTGACCCGCCTCGTGCTTTATATCGCCACCGGCGTTCTGAACGCGCAGATCCTGCTCACCGTGCTCAAGCTCGCGCCGTTTATGGCGCTCGGCCTTGCCGCCGGCAATATGCTTGCCGACAAGATCAACGAAAAGGCCGTAAAGACCGCCATTACCGTGCTGCTCATCCTCTCGGGCGTCTCGCTGGTGCTCACGAATATCCTGTAAGATCTGACGGGGAACCCTTTTCTTTGGAAAAAGAAAAGGGTTC
>JAFQGN010000205.1 GCA_017398245.1 Clostridia bacterium
ACGGGGTCTCGCCCGCGTTCACGCTCATGATCTCGCCGTCGGGCAGATGGATCAGCGCATCCTTCGCCCAACCCGGCACGCGCAGATAGATCGGGAACTCGGCCGGAGCCTTCGGCGTCACTTCGATGCGCACTGTCTGCTCAAATGGATACGCCGTCTCCACCTTCAGGCGCACGGGCACGCCGCCGGCATGGAAGCGCACCGTACACGGGGAATAGGACACGACTGCAAGGCCGTCGTCCGCCGTGGCATACCAAAGCGACGCGCAGAACTTGGGCCATGCCTGGTGCATATTCGCCGTGCAGCAGCCAAAGTTCGGCTCAAGGCCGTACAGGTTGGAGGTGGAATCGTTATTGTACCATGCGCGCTGCTCGTCGCTCACGCGCACCTGGTTGGCCTGCTGCAGATACTGGTGCCCCTTCATATCAGCGGTCATGGTGGCGGGCAGCGCGTTGAACGCCAGCTTTTCCAGCATGTCCGGCAGGTTCTGGTCGAACTCGCCAAGGCCGATCAGCGTTTCCATAGAGAACATCGCCTCGGCCACCGCGCACAGCTCGGTGCCCTGGCTGGGGCTGTCGCCGTTGATGTGCTCGTCGCCGGTGAACAGGCCGTAGGCCACGCCGTGGTGCTTCATCAGCTTCTGCCAGCCGGCGCGGAACGCATTCTGCTCCTTGTAGCCGCTCTTGAACATGCTGATCACGCCCGGCGCCTTGAGCGCCATAGCCAGATTCACCACATGGGTAAGATGATACTGCGTGCTGTAATAGGGCCTTTCGGTGCCGCGCAGCGGGTTTTCTTCGCCCGCGCGGCCATTCTTGAGCCTCTCCCAGGTAAACGCACGGCTCATCGCACGGATGTGCGGGAACGCATGCAGGTGGTTGGTCCAGTCCAGACACTGGTCCTTCAGCTTTCTGCACAGCTCCAGCAGATACTTCTGGCCGGTCAGGTTATACAGCCATTCGGCGGCCAGCATGTTCTCCTGCGCGCGCGCAACGGCCCAGTCCACCAGCGGCTCGTCTTCGATATTTCGGTATTCAAACTTGAGGTACTTGTCCATAAAGGTGAGCGCGCGCTTGTCGCCGGTTGCAGTGAAATACTGCATCATCACCTTCAGAACGATCATGTTCGGCCAGTAATCGCGGTTCTTTTCCGGGCCGAACCAGCCGTCCTCGCGCTGGCTGGCAAAGATCCACTCAATGTAGCGCATGCACACGCTCTTGAGCTCTTCGTCGTCCAAAGTCCACGCCAGCGGAACAAGGCCGTCCAGATAGTACGGCGCGCGTTCCCAGCCGTCGCCGCTTCCGCCGCGCCAGGCACAGTCTTCGCCCACGTCTTTCCAGAATTCATGCAGGTGGCCGGTCAGACCGTCCGCAGCCGTCTTCAGCTGCTGTGCAAGCCAGCCCTCAGGCTTGATCGCGCCCAGCGGAAGGGGAGCGAGCTGGTTGGGCGGCAGGGGAGATCTGTTGAAAATCGCCTTTCCGATCATGAACGTTTACCTCCGTTTCGATTTGCAAGGTTTTGACAGGTGAAAATCATAAATTCGCAGGGGATACGGCCGTTGAACAGCCTTGTGCGCTTGTCGGCCTTTCTGCCGAACGCATCCTCAAAGCCCTTTTCGCTCGTGATCGCGCACACCGTCCAGCCCGGGTTGTTGAACCAGATCTTGCCCAGATATTCCGCTGCCTTCAGCGCCATCTGCCTGTCGCCCAGGCGCTCGCCGTACGGCGGATTGGTCACGATCACGCCCTTTTCGCAGGGCAGCACAAGATCCTTTGCGTCAAAGCGGTTCAGCCGCACTTTTCCGGCCAGCTCCGCCTGCACAAGGTGCTTCTTTGCAAGGAGCAGCGGCTCCTGGTCGATATCGCTCGCGCAGATGATCGGCTCATCCGCTGCGGCTTCGGCAGCAAACGCAGCCGCTTCCTCGCGCACGCGGGCGATCTCGTCTTTGCGCAGCATGCTCCACTGCTCCATGGCGAAGGTGCGCATCATGCCCGGCGCACGGCCGTAGGCCATCAGCGCAGCCTCGATCGCAATGGTGCCCGTGCCGCACATCGGGTCGCAGAAGGCGATGCCCGGGTGCCATGGGCTGATGGAAAGCAGAGACGCCGCCAGCGTTTCGCGCAGAGGGGCTTCGCCGTTCCACGTGCGGTAGCCGCGCTTGTTCAGCGCATCGCCGGAAGAATCCAGGCAGATCAGCACCTGATCGCGCCGGATGGATACGTCCACCTGATAGACCGCGCCGGTCTCGGGCATCCATTCGCAGCGGTAAGCCCTCGAAAGCCTGCCTGCGATCGCCTTTTTCACAATCGCCTGACAGTCGCTCGGGCTCATGATCTGCGAACGGGCGCACTGTGCGCGCACGGGGAACTTTGCGTCCTTCGGCAGCCATTTTTCCCAGGGCGTATTTCCGGCCAGCTGAAACAGGTCTTCAAACGTCTTCGCTTCGCCCTGCGCGCAGACCATCAGCACCCTGTCCGCGCAACGCAAAAGCAGATTCGCCTTCAGGCCGTCCTTTGCGTCGCCTTCAAAGCGCACCCCGCCGATATCCTGCGGCGTCGCGTTCAGTCCCATTTTGCGCAGCTCTCTGTAGGCCGGTCCTTCCAGACCGAACGCCGTGCTTGCGATCCACTCCATATTGGCCCATACGCCTCCGTATTTCTCAGTTTCGTTTCATTATATGGCATATACCGGCCTTCTGTCGAGCAACGATAGGTTAATATGTGTTCTCTACACAAAAATAATGTTGACGGAACCGCCTGCAGGTAGTATAGTATATCCATCACAAGCAAAGGATGGGCCGCATGGCCCTCAGGGTTTGGATGTCGGTCAAAGCCTAAAGGAAACGCATCGCTGAACAAAGTTCGGCGCAGCCGGTGAACAGAATTGTTCCCCGGTCTGGTTAGCGTTTCCTTTTTTGCGCCTTTTGCGCGCAGCAGGGCTTCGGCGGCATCCGGAAACGCATCTTTTTCAAGGCGTCCGGATTGTTCCGGGCGCCTTTTCTGTACCCGTTTGCCGGCCGAAGACGGTCATGCGGGCCGAATTTATCGGAGGAGTGAAAAAAAATGCATACACCGTCCGCCATTGCGCTGGAATACCCGAAGATCCTTGAAATGCTTGCCAATGAAACGACCTGTGCCGAAGCAAAGGCGCGCTGCCTTGCGCTCGAACCCTGCACAAACGCCACCCTTTGCGCTGAAGCCATGCGCGAAACCGGCGACGCGCGAAAAATGATCGAAGCCGAGGGACTTCCGCCGCTGGCCATGATGGAAGGGCTGGAAGAAGCCGTGCGCCTTGCCGAAATGGAGGGCCTGCTCACGCCGGAACAGCTCTCGTCCGTGGCTATGTTCGCCTCCACCTGCCGCAGAATGGCCAATTATCTCAAAAAATGCGAGCTTCTGCGCGTGGAACTGAGCCTGAACGGGCGCGCGTTTCTGCCTTTGGAGGATATCGAGCTGGAGATCGACGAGGCCATCCGCGGCGATACCGTCGCCGACAGCGCCTCAAACACCCTGCGAGATGTGCGCCGCAAGATCGAAATCAGCGCCGAACAGATCCGCACTCGCCTTGCCAATATGCTTCGCAACCACGCCGAATGGTTTTCCGACGGCTACGTCGCCATTCGCGGGGGAAGGCAGACCCTGCCGGTGAAAACGACCTGCCGCATGCATGTGCCCGGCAGCGTTGTGGATCGCTCCGCTTCGGGTTCGACTTTGTTCATAGAACCGACTTCGGTCGCAGAAAAGCAAAACGAGCTGGATCTGCTGCGCCTGCAGGAGGAAAACGAGGTGCGCAAGGTGCTCTATGCGCTCTCTTCCATGGCAGCCGATGCAGCCCCCGCGATTCGCGCAAACATGAAGCTGATGGTTCGGCTGGATTTCGCCTTCGCCAAAGCGCGCCTGTCGATCAAAATGAACGCACGCGAACCGGAAACCACTATGGATCGCCGCATTGCCATCATAAACGGCAGACATCCTCTATTAGAACAGACCAAAGTCGTTCCTCTGAACTACGATAGTGGTATAAAACCGACCAAAGACTGTAATGGTCGGATGCGCGGCGTTATCGTTACCGGGCCGAATACCGGCGGCAAAACCGTCGCGCTTAAAACCATCGGCTTGATGTGCATGATGGCTCAAAGCGGCCTGCATGTCCCCTGCGGAGAAGGCACGGTGCTCCCGCTTGTAAATCTTGTACTTTGCGATATCGGCGACGGCCAGAGCATCAGCGAGAATCTTTCCACCTTTTCTGCGCATATGACGCGCGTTCTGGAGATCCTGCGCACCGCAACGCAGGAAAGCCTTGTTCTGCTTGATGAACTGGGCAGCGGTACAGACCCGGCAGAGGGCATGGGCCTCGCCGTAGCGATCCTCGATGAGCTGGTCGCGCGCGGCTGCCTGTTCACCGTCACCACGCACTATCCCGAAATCAAGGAGTATGCGCGGCAGACCGAAGGCGTGATCAACGCGCGCATGGCGTTCGATCCGGTCACGCTCTCGCCGCTGTACACCATGGAGATCGGCGAAGCAGGAGAAAGCTGTGCGATCCATATCGCACGCTGGTTGGGGTTCTCCGAATCGCTTCTGGAGCGTGCAGAACGGGCCGCATATGGCAAAAACAGACCAAAGCCGGAAATAATATTTAATAACAGACCAAAGTCTTCGAACGATTTTGTGTTACTTGGAGGATCGCCCAAGCTCAGCCGCTACGATGCGCCAAAACAGCCACCTCAGGGCGCGCAGAAATACGGCCTTGGAGACAGCGTAAAGGTGTATCCCGAGGGGAAGATCGGTATTATAGCCGGGAAACCGGATGAAAAAGGCATGCTCCCGGTTCATATGCGGGGCAAAAAGCGAGAAGTTTCGTACAAAAGGCTGAAGCTGATTGCTAAAGCCGAACAGATGTACCCGGAGGATTACGATTTTTCCATCGTGTTCGATTCCGTTGCAAATCGAAAGGCAGCGCATACGATTTCGCGCAAGCATGAACCGACCGCAGTCGTTATATTAAAAGAAGGCAGCGACAGCAAAACCGACTGAAGTATGAAAAGAGAGCGTTTTCCACGCTCTCTTTTCATCGAGCCCGATTCTGCTTCCGACCGAAAGGCTGCGAATACGATCCCGCGCGAACATGAACCGACCACAGTCGTTATATTGCGATAAAGCAAAAACAGTAAAACCGACTGAAGTAAAAAAACGAGAGCGCTTGCTGCGCTCTCGTTTTTTTATCATACGAAGTTCGAAAAATATTCTTCGGAAGTCAACCCGTACAGGATCTCGTCGTAAAATTTCCCTCCTGCAAAAATCGTCTTGCGCCTGCGCCCTTCATACACAAGGCCGATGCGACGGCACATTGCATTGGAAGCTTCATTGTAGGAATATACGCTCGCATTGAACTTTTCACAGCGCATTTCCTCAAAGTAGAAGCGAAGAATGACGCGCAGAGCATCGCTTGCATAGCCGCAGCGTTGAAACGCGGGCAAAATGCACATTCCACAGGTGAAAACGCCCATGCGGCTATCCTCCAGAGAAGGGGTTGCAAGCCCGACAGCCTCGCCCTCCAGGTTTTCGATTACCAGAAAAGGGCTCGTTTCGCCGTTGCCTTTTGCAGCCTGCTCAACAGCGAACGCATCGCAGGAAGCCCGGGAAGCAGGCACTTTGATCTCTGCCTCGTTGCGCTGGATCTCCTGCGTGCGCAAAATTTCATAAAACAGACCGCCGTCGCTTTCTTCCATGGCCCGCAGGACAACTTTTTTTCCTTGCCAGAAATTCATAGTTGCCTCCGTTTTTCAGACAAAAGCGGGCTCTTTAACCACACTGCGCAGCAGCTCGGCGCACTTTTCCATCTGTTCCTTCGTGCCTTCGCACAGGAAGTAGGCGCTGCCTTCCGCACCAAGAACGCCACCTGCCGCCGCGATGCGGGCCTTGCAGCCGGTCAGCTCGAAGATGGCGTCCAGCTCGGTATAGGCTTTTCCGGGCGCGGGATACAGGCGGGGTCCGGCTCCGTCGGGCGCATTCACCGCACGGGAAAGTGTACTAATAGGCTCGTCTACACGCTTTTCCACGCCTGCAGGAAGCAAAAGCTGCACTCTACGGCCGATCACGGCGGGCGTGCAGGCGCCGATTGTGCCGGTCACGTCGCTGCCGATGAGAACGCCGGCTTCGCCCGTGGGCAGGTACACAGCGTTCGCGCCCTTGAGGATCACGTCGCCGGGGCCGAGTTCCGGAGCGATAGCGAAGATATCGCGGCTGGAATCGACGCCGCTTTTGGTCACGACACAATCAAAAACATTGCCGATAGGAAGCGATTTGCCCGGCGCAGTGGTCGTTCCGCGCCAGAAATCCTGCTTGTCAAACCCGGGGCAGAGTTCCTGCATGATATAGGCGTTGGTCGTACCGGCGATGATGACGAGTTTATGGTTTTCGATAGCGTTTTTGACGACGGGGTTTTGAACGATTCCTTTGGCGATGAGCCGTTTTCCTGCGGCCACGGTCAGAACGAACATTTGAGACGGCATAAAGGGCCTCCTTATTTGAGTATGAATTATTCCGTTTTGTCAACCGGGCGGCGATATTCGCCCGGATTGCCTCATTTTCTGGAAAAAAGCGCGATTTTTACGATGCGTTTTTCTGCATTTTTCGTGCAAAATCTGCCATTTTGCGCCATTTAAGAGAACGCGCATCCGGCGTACAGGGGCGAAAATTCGCCCGTTTTGTCCCGTTCGCAGGGATGACAGGCACGCAGCAGAGGACGCTCCCTGCAGAAAGAAGGAAGGCCCTTTTCCAGAAATGCAGAAAAGGGCCTTTGTGAAATCTTATCCTTCGATTTTGGCGGAGAACTGGCGGCCGATGGAGGCGAGGAGCTTGAGCAGCTCCGGCGCCAGACCATGCTCGCGGGTAGCGATGGCATTGAAGGTCTCAAAGCTGAGGGTGCCCTTGTAGCCGACGTCCTTCAGGCCGGCGCAGACTGCGTCCCAATCGGTAATGCCCTCGTAGGGGAACAGGTGCTGGTCGCTCACGCCGTCGTTATCGTGCAGGTGCAGCACGGTGATGCGATCGCCAAGGGTGTTGATGACCTTGCGCTGGTCGCGATGCAGGAGGGTGGCATGGCCGACATCCAGACAGAAGCCGAACAGTTTTTCACCGGCGATCTCGTTCATATGGTCCACAAAGGAGGCGGCGAAGCTGAAATCGGACATGACGGCCTCGATGATCTTACGCTTGTAGGAGGAGAACATGTTTTCGGTGGCGACCTTTACGCCGGTCTCGCGGATGACGGGGATTAGCTCGGAATACATTTCCTCGTTGATCTTCCATTCTTCCTCGGCGGAGAGCCTGTCGGAATAGGCATTGAATGCCGGATGGACGACCAGCCACGGGCAGCCGACCTCGCCAAGGAGCATCATGACCTTTTTGATGGCATTGAGGACGTAGGCGTTAGTTTTGGGGGCTTCGTGCACATAGGAGGGGAAGGGCGCGTGCGCCTGACCAAAGCCCACGCCGTGCTTTTTCGCGGC
>JAFQGN010000206.1 GCA_017398245.1 Clostridia bacterium
CAGATACAGATGCGCCGTTCGATATTCCGTTCCGGAAGGGGGAGACCGCCGTTCAATTCTCCCAAAGCCGGTAAGCGGGGCAGCGTTCTGCGTTTTCTGCGTTCATGCGGAACATAAGCCTGCTCACCTGCCTTTCTTTGATGGAAACAGTATAGCGCCAATGGGGCTGGTTGTCAATAAAAAAGAGAGGCGTGTTTTACGATGGATGGTGGTAAAGAAAACGCCGGGCAGAATGCTCTGCCCGGCGATGGGGGTTACACGCGGCGGCGCTTTTTGCGGATGGCGCGGATGATGAGCCAGAGGATGATGAACGCGGGGATGAGGATGACCAGAGTGGGCGCAAAGGCGACCACGGCCACGACCATATCCTGCAGGAGGGTTTTGACCCAGTCGATACTGTCGCTGAAGCCGTTTTTGATGCGCTCCAGCAGGGTCTCCTCGACATATTCCGGTTCGGAATACTCGCGCACTTCGTTGAGAGTGACGCTGATATCGGAATACTGGGCGCGGCTGCCCATATCGCGCAGGTTGCCCTCGAGAGAGTCGATCTCGGCCTGCACTTCGTACAGCTTATCTTCCAGCTCGATCAGATCGGCAAGATCGGCCGCGGTGTCGATCAGGTCGGTCAGGCGGTCGTGCTGGGCGCGCAGGGCTTCCAGACGGGCGGCGGTATCATAGTAGCGGGTGGAGATATCCTCGGACGAATCCGTCATGCGCACGGTCGCGCCGATCTGACGCAGGTCGGTCAGGAAATCGTCCATCGTCTCGCTGGGGATGCGGATGGAAAGATCCAGCGTGCGGCCGGAGCCGCCGTCGTCGTAGGATTTGCCGACGAGGGAGCGATAGCCGTACCAGCCCTGATAATCGAGGACGAGGGTATCGATGGAGGCAGAGTCTTCATCAAACGCGGTGGACTGCATGGTGCGCGAGGCGCTGCGGATGATGACGGGCTTGCGCGCTTCTTCGGCGCTGGCAGAGGCCTTCTGCACGATGGCGGTATCGGCCGCGCCGTCGGCTTCCATGAAGACGGTGCGGGAGGCGGTGGTAAAGGTCTCCTCGACGGCTTCTTCCATGGAAGCGGAGAGCAGCATGGTATCGGCGGCATCGTAATCGTAATAGCCGTTGTCGACCACGTTGGAGTAGTAGCCGGTCTCCCCGCCGCCTTTGAGCATGGTCGGGTTGTATCCGCTGCGGTAGAGGCCGGTAACGCCCAGCAGCACGATGAACGCCGCTGCGATGCTGCCCAGCGCACGCAGCCAGCCGCGGTTAGCGCTGCGGCGGGTGTGCTCGGCTTCGTCGCGCACGGCGCTGCGCCATGCCTGCGCGGCCTCGGGCGGGATCACCGTTTCTTCGTCCATTTTCTGCATCAGGCTGAGCATATCCTGATATTCGTTGAGAAGCTTTCCGCACTCGGGGCACTGTTTGGCGTGCCGGAGCATCTCCTCCCGTTCGGAAGTGGAAAGCTCGTTGTCGATAAAGGCGTCAATGCGGTTTCGCAGTCGTCTGCATTCCAGATTTTCGATCACGCAGCACCCCTCCTTTCCTTCTGCTGTTTAGACCTCTTCGCGGCCGAATAGTTCCGGTTTACTGGTGATGAGCTGGCGAAGTTTTTCGCGCCCGCGGCTGATGCGGGATTTGATGGTACCCACGTTGACGGAGAGTACATCGGAGATCTCTTCATAGCTGAGGCCCTGCATTTCGCGCAGCACGATGGCCGAGCGCATGTCCTCCGGCAGGCTCTGGATAGCGCCGGAGAGCGCCTTGCGGCGTTCGGCCTCGATAGCGTGGCGTTCGGGCGTGTCGGTCTCATCGGTGGGAGACCAGCCGCTTTCCAGCAGAGTATCCAAAGACGTGCTGGCGCGCACCTTGCGGCGGCGCAGCTCATCCAGGCAGGTGTTCATGGTGATGCGGTAGACCCAGGTGGAAAAAGAGGATTGGCCCTTGAAGCGGTCCAGCGCGCGATAGATGCGCAGCATGGCGTCCTGAACGCAGTCCTGCGCGTCTTCGCGATTGCCGCACATGCGCACCGCCACCGAATACATGCGGGATTCGTGCTTGCGCATGAGCTGTTCAAAGGCGTAGGCATCGCCGCGGATGGCCTGCTTGATGAGGAAATTATCTTCGTGTCCGTTCTGCACGCGCGCCTGCCTCCTTTGCATTCAGATTGGGGACGGGAAAAGACTTGCAGTCCGCCCCTGTGCACTATTATACCGCATTTGCCCGTGCTCTGCATGAAAAATCTGCGATTTTCTTCGCTCTTTTTCTTATCGGACGCATAGAAGCGGCCTTTTGTTCCGAGAAAAGACGGGAATTTGCCCGAAAATTTTCCTTTTTAGGGAGATTTCGGAAAATGCTTGCGGTTTGGCTGCGGGAAGGAAAGACTTGCATTTTTGGGCCGTTTCCTGTATACTATTATAGCACTCGCCGGTGTGATGGAATGGCAGACGTGACGGACTCAAAATCCGTTCCCAGCGATGGGGTGTGGGTTCGAGTCCCACCACCGGCACCAACGCTTTCTCCACAGGAGAAAGCGTTATTTTTGTCTACGGATCATATTTCGCGGGAGGTGTATATCGTGAACGAAAGAATGTATGCGCATTATTTATCAACCGGGATCTATACAAATCCGAGTCTGTATGCGGATTATTTTCGTGCATTGCCGGACAGTATCCCTGATTTGGGAAAATTGATCTGCGATCAGATCGTGCATCCGACCGTACTGCTGTTTCCGAACCCAAATTTAGAAAAATACTTTGGCTCGTTTTCTAAATATCCGGATACACGAGTCATAAATGAGGATGAGATATTTGTTACTGCGTCTGCAATGGCGGCAGAACTGTTCCGCTTGGATCCTTCAGGATTTGTTTCCGGGAAAGATGCTTGTTCAAGGATAGCGGTCACTTGCCGTCACGCATCTGTGCTGATGGCGTCGGTATGCAAGGCAAAAGGGATCCCGTGCCGCTGCAGGGCAGGCTTTATTGACTTTCGACATAACGGGTCGACCTGCGGCGATCATTGGATCAACCAAATTTGGAATGAACAGGAACACCGCTGGATCAACGTGGATGTGAGCGGATATTACGAATATGAGGATCGATTTGGATTTTCACAATATGATATGCCGGATGACAAATTTTCATTTGCGGCGCAAGCGTGGTTGGATATCCGCAACGGTAAAGTGAAGGGAGAACATTACGTTTATCAGGACGCAAAGGAAACAAATGGCCTGGACGCAGCGCTGATCTATCTGTTTCTGGATTTTCATTCTCTGATGAACAACGAGATTTTTTACAGCTTCCGGCCTAAACATGTATATCGCGGCATCGGCCAGATAGCGGAAGAAGAATTGCGCGAGATCGACTGTCTGGCTGAAATATTAGCGGAGCCTGATGATAATTTTGACAAACTGCTTGATATCTGGAACACACAAAAGCGATTCCGGATACTGACCAGCCCGTTTAATGAAGATTTTTAACGATTGGACTGTCACAGGGAATCGCGCCAGGAGCCGATCTGGCGCATGTCCGGCGGCTGGACGGGATAGCCCTTGAGCTGCAGGATGCGCGCTTTGGCGGCGAAGAGCTCCGGGCAGATGCACAGTTCAGCCGCGGCGGCGCGGGCATCGCCGTATTCGCGGATGGCCTCGATGGCATCTTCATCGCTGGCGAGCAGAGCGGCGGCGAAGCAGTTGGCCTCGGCCTCCATATCAGCCTCCATATTGGCAAGCTCTGTGCCGCGCACCACGCGCAGATCTTCGCCCAGCAGATGACCGAGGGCGAGATGGCCCAGCTCGTGCGCGCAGGCGCAGCGCAGGGTGTTGTCGTCCGCGCGGGAATTGAGCGCGATGAACGGCACTTCCAGCATGACGCCGCAGAAGCCCAAAAGGTGCGGGTGTTCGGCATAATCGAGCATGATGCCCATGCGCTCGGCCAGAAGCTCCGGGTCGGACGTGCCGTGTTCTTTGGCAAGTTCGGCCGCGCGGCGTTCGATCTCCTCGGCGCGGGAAAGACTGAGCATGCCGTTCACCTCCCTACGAAATTCGGTGCGTGTTTTGCGCACTCCATATGATACCCGTTTTTGGTGAAAAAGGCAATGGGGATTTGCGAAATATAACGGGGCGGAGTTCGGCCCGGCTTGTCTGCTGCAGAGGCGTTCGCTCTGAACGGCTTTTATCGCTTTGTGTGATAGCTGAGCTCAATAAACTGCCCGAAGGTTCTGGCACCGTCGAAAACAAGGTTTTCTCGCTCGCCTTCGCGAAACAGCGGGATCCCCTCTCCGAGGATGACCGGCGCAATGCTCAGGATGTATTCATCGATGAGGTTTTTCTTTCGGACCAGATCGATGATCTGGCTCCCGCCAACGATCCAGATCTTCTTTCCTTCCTTGTTCAGGCCGGCGATAAGATCTTCCGGGCTTTGCGAGGTGAATTGCACATGCTCTGTATCTTCAGTCGCCCGGGTCGTGTACACGTAACATTCCTTGCCGATGTAGGGGAAACGGCCTTTTTCCTGTTCCATGATCCAGTCATAGGTTCGTCTTCCCATGATTATGGTTTCTACTGTGTCGTAGAATTCACCAAAACCGTTATCTCCGCTTCCTTGTGTGTTTAACAGCCATTCCAATGAGTCATCTTTGGTTGCAATATAGCCATCGAGGCTGATACCAATATATACAACAACTTTTCTGTTGTTCATAGCTGTATCCCTTCTAACGTCAAATTCAAGTTTATCGACTTCTTTGGGGGAGTATAGCACGAAAGAGGGGAAGAGGCAAGAACAGGGACGGCAGTGCGAACTGCCGTCCCTGTTGTGTGTTTTATGTAGCTTTAGCGGAAAGACGGATTATTCAGCCTTCGGGCCAGCGGCGACGAGAGCCTTGCCAGCATCGTTGCCGGTGTACTTCACGAAGTTCTTCACGAAGCGGCCGGCCAGATCCTTCGCCTTGGTCTCCCATTCGGAAACGTCGGCGTAGGTGTCGCGCGGGTCGAGGATGGCGGGGTTGACGCCGGGCAGCTCGGTCGGGACCTCGAGATCGAACATCGGGATCTTCTTGGTCGGGGCCTTGAGGATGTCGCCGCTGAGGATGGCGTCGATGATGCCGCGGGTGTCCTTGATGGTGATGCGCTTGCCGGTGCCGTTCCAGCCGGTGTTGACCAGATAGGCCTTCGCGCCGGACTTCTCCATCTTCTTGACCAG
>JAFQGN010000207.1 GCA_017398245.1 Clostridia bacterium
CTGACAGATGCGCAGATCGCCCGCGAGGCTGAGCAGCATGCCCGCCTCGTGCGCGGGCAGCTTTGCGCCCTCGATCAGAAATTCCCGCATGCGCAAAGTCGCCCCTTCGGCTGCGGCGTACAACCCCTCGGCGGAATACATCGCCATGGCGTGCTGCTGCGTGACGAGGAACGCAAGCGGCAAGGCCAAGACCTTGACCACCGTAACGCGCACCGTCACCTCGCCGGCGATCTCCGCGCCGCAGACGCACACTTCGCCGTCGCCCATCACCGCGTGCAGATCGCCCATGGCCAGCAGCGCGCCTTCTGCGTTCACCGGCAGATACAGCACTGAGCCCTCGCCGATGCGCTTGCAGTCCATATTCCCGCCGTGGAAGGAGGGCGTTCCGGTCGCAACTGCGCCTTCCTGCGGCGCGGTACCGATCACGCCGATCATCGGGCAGACGGGCAGAGAGATCTTTTCATTGAAGACGACCTGATCGCCCTCTATTTTCAATATTTTCGTACTTTCTTCAGCTGCCTGCAGGCCGGTGATGCCCTCGCCGGGCGCTTCAACCATGGCGGCCTGCTGCGCAAGATCGATCTTCAGAATCTCCACCTTCAGCGTATCGCCGGGCAGGGCGCCTTCCACAAACACGGGGCCGGTGGCCGGGTTGATGCGCGACCAGTCCAGCGCGCCCATGCGGTCGGTCTCCTTTTCGATCTGCCCGCCGAAGCAGTCCGCCGTTTCAAAAATGAGGGTTTCGCCGCTTTTTACATGCGCGACGGGTGCATTCTGCGCGTCCATGGCGTATACCGCCGTTTCCCGTTTGATTTTCAGCATATTCTCA
Organism: Clostridia bacterium; assembly: GCA_017398245.1. The sequence goes on from JAFQGN010000207.1 coordinate 830, forward strand.
CTCCTGTTATAGGCTGCGGCGCGCTTGTTTTGGAAAGCGCCCCGCAGCCCTGTCTGACCGTGGTTTATTGGTATTATACCTGAATCTTACGGCTGTTTCCACCTGTAAAAACGGGCCGCATGCTCAGGCCTGTTTCTTCCAGTTCCTGTACAGCCTTGCGATCACCCGTTCGATATCCTCATGCCCCATCTCCACATCTTCTACTCCGTCGATCCCGGAGATCGCGCCGAAGAGCTGGCGTATGCCCGTAACGCTGGCATCGTAGCGGTAGATATGGCGGCCTTCCTCTACGCCGATGTATTCCGCGCCGGGCAGCTCGGGCGCGCCTGCGCGCGTCGTCAGGCGGATGACACGGTTGTCGCCGGCCATCCGGATCAGCTCGTCGTAATTCCCGTCAAAGGCGAGCTTTCCGCCGCTGAGCAGCAGGATGCGGTCGGCCATCTCGGTCAGATCGTCCATATCGTGCGAAGTGACCAGCAGCGTGACCTGTTTTTCCCGGTTCACGCGCTTGAGAAAATCGATCATCTGCCGTTTTGCCAGCACATCCAGACCGAGCGTCGGCTCGTCGAGCAGAACAAGCTGCGGTTCGTGCAGCAAAGTGAGGGCAAGGTTTGCGCGCATCCTCTGCCCGAGCGAGAGTTCCCGCGCAAAGCTGTTCCAGATCTCGCCCAGATCGAGCAGTTCTTTCAGCTCGCCGCTCATGCGCGCGTAAAGGTCGTCGTCGATATCCCAGACGGCCTTTTTCCATTCAAACGAGGCCTTTACCGGATGATCCCACCAGAGCTCGCTCCGATTGCCAAAGAGAATGCCCGTCTTTTGCATCACCGGGATCCGGCTCTCGCCCGGATCCATCCCCAGCACGCGCACGCTGCCCTGCTGCGGGCGGAGCATGCCGCTGAGCAGTTTGAACGTAGTCGATTTTCCGGCGCCGTTCGGCCCGGCATAGGCTGCGAATTCGCCCCGCTTCAGCGTGAAAGAGACGTCGTTCAGCGCATGGATGCGGTGCGTTTCCCTCTTAAAGAGCGATACGGGCCTTTTCTGGTCAAAGTATTTCGTGGCGTGCGCAAGTTCAACAACGGTGTCCCATTTCCTTGTATCGGATGCAGCTGTATTTCGCATAATGGTTCAATCCTTTCTGAAAGCAGATGATCGCCGCGGCGACAAACGCGCCTGCGACACAAAACGGCAGCGTGATCTCGGCCGCATGGCCCAGATCGCGCAGAAGCGCAAGGGCGGGCACATACGCCAGCAGGCCGATGGGCAGCACCGTGTGCAAAATGCCCGAAAGCCACGCCGGCAGCCCGAACAGCGGGAATTTGCCCAGCTGGTTGTTCAGATCCAGAAACATGGTGGAGATCTCCTCCGCCGCGACAGGCTGCCAGAACGCCATGGAGCCCCACAGCGCGCTCTGGCTCAGCTGCAACGCGATATGGATCACAATATAGTACCCCAGCAGCGCAAACCACGCGGGCGACAGCGCGATCTCCAGCCGCGCTATGGCGACGCCTGTCAGGATCAGCCCGATGATCAGCGAATAGCTGCCAGAAAAGGGCATGAACCCCTCTGTGAGCAGCTGCATCCAGAGCGGGCGCGGCTGGATGAGCATATGATCCACCTGCCCGCGGCCGATGCGCCGGCTGATATGCACCACATTGTAATTGCCAAACAGAACCCAGCACAGCCCGCTGGCCAGTTCGTAAAACCCGAGCATGAACAATATCTCGTCGGCGCTCATTCCGCCCACGCCGCCAAAGCGGATCGCCAGCAGCAAAACGCCGGCCATGGAAGAAATGTTCAACAGTGTTTCGGACAGCACAACGATCAGAACGCTCGTCCAGTCCTGCAAAAGCCAGTTCAAGTCCATGCGCCCATACAGC
>JAFQGN010000208.1 GCA_017398245.1 Clostridia bacterium
CGGGGGAACCCTTTTCTTTTCCCAAAGAAAAGGGTTCCCCCGCAAAAAACATATTACAGCAGAGTACGGCGGAGCTCGTCGACCGGTTCGCGGTGCAGATAGGCGGGCGCGATATCGATCATGGTGCGGCAGCCGGTCTCGCCCTCGTAGAACAGGCGATAGGCCGCGCGTGCGCAGGCGACGAGCACGGAAGAGGTGAATTCCGGGTTGGAATCCAAAGAAAGACTGTATTCGATGGTCTGGCTGTGCTCCAGATGCTCGCCGGTCTTGCCGGTGCGGATGACCGTGCCGCCATGGGGCAGCGCGGAATGCTTTTCAAGGAGCTCTTCGTGGCTGATGAAGGTGACGGTGGTATCGTAATCGGAGAAATATTTGGGCATGCCTTTGATCTCCGCTTCGATTTTCGCCTTGTCGGCGTTTTCGGCGGCCACGACATAGCATTCGCGGTTATGCTTCTGGCGGGTGGTCAGCTCGGGCTGGGCGCCGCTGCGCACGGCTTCAAGAGCCTCGGGAACGGGCACGGTATACTGGCGCGCGTCCACAACGCCTTCGATGCGGCGGATGGCATCGCTGTGGCCCTGCGAAACGCCGCGGCCCCAGAAGGTGTAATCCTTGCCGGTGGGCAGCACGGCGCCGGCATAGCAGCGGGCGAGGGAGAACAGACCGGGATCCCACCCGGCGGAAATGACGGCGACCTTGCCGCCCTTGCGCGCGGCGGCGTCCACGCGCTCAAAATGCGCGGGAATGTCCGCATGGGTGTCGAAGGAATCGACGGTGTTGAACAGCTGCGCAAACTGGGGAGTCTGCACGGGCAGGTCGGTCGCGCTGCCGCCGCACAGGATCATCACGTCGATCTCATCCTTGTGCGCTTCCGCTTCGTCGGCGTGATAGACCGGAACGCCTTCGGTTTTGATCTTCAGAGTTTCGGGAGCGCGGCGCGTGAATACGGCGGCCAGCTCCATATCTTCGTTCTGGCGCACGGCGAGTTCCACGCCGCGGCCGAGATTGCCATAGCCCATGATGCCGATACGAATTGCCATGTTGTTTTTCCTTTCTTAATTTGCGTTGTTTTTGATCTCGTAGTACAGGCAGCGGTGCACGCAGCCGCGGTATTCGATCGTTTCTTCTTTTTCGATACGATGCATACCGCATTTTTGCATGACACGGCCGCTGGCGGGATTTTCCTCAAAATGTGCGGCGAGCACGCACGCAAAGCCCATGCGGAAGAGCTCGGCGATGACGGCGGCGAGCGCCTCGGTGGCGAAGCCTTGGCCTTTGTGATCGGGATGGATGACGTAGCCGAGCTCGACGGTATCGCCTTCGATGCCGCAATCGTTGATAAAGCCGATGAGCTGGCCGCGCAGATCGATCGCGTAATCGATGCGATCGGGATTCAGGCTGATGGCCTGAATGCGGCGGAACAGCTCGATGGCCTTTTCGCGGGTGGGGAAATCGGGCAGCATGTAGGTCTGCCGGACTTCTTCGTTGTAGAAGATGGACAGCGCGTTTTCAAGATCGCTTTCTTCAAACGGGCGAAGGACGAGTCTGTCCGTTCTGAGCATGAGGTTCTTGGAAAGCATAGTCATTTGAGCATGTCGTCCATGGAATAGAGGCCGGGCTCGCTCTTGCAGACGAATCTGGCGGCGGTCAGCGCGCCGTCGGCAAAGTGGGAGCGATCAAACGCCTCGTGCGAGAGGGTGATCTGCTGGCCGGCGGAGCCGAAGTAGATCTCGTGCCTGCCAACGATGGAGCCGAGGCGCACGGCCTGGATGCCGATCTCGTTGGGCTCGCGCTTGCCGTGGCCGGAGCGGCCGAGGTTGTTGCTCAGCTCGGGACGGACTTCGCGGATGGCGTCGGCCAGAAGAAGCGCGGTGCCGCTGGGAGCGTCGGCCTTCTGGTTGTGGTGGGTCTCGACGATCTCGATATCCGCCTGCGGAAGGAAGCGGGCGGCTTCGCGCGCGAGGTGCATCAGAAGAGCGATACCCATGCACAGATTGCCGCTTTTGAGGACGGGCACCTGCTTTGCACAGGCGCGGATGAGGTCCATTTCCTCTTCCGTCTGGCCGGTGGTGGCGATGACGAGGGGGAGCTTATGGGCGGCGGCATAGGCGGTCAGATCCTTCGTGGCCAGATGGCTGGAAAAATCGACAATGGCGTCGACGGGCTCAGAGCACTCGGCAAGGGAGGCGTACAGGCCGCTGCCGGGCTGCGCGTGCAGATCCACGCCGATATATTCTACGCCGTTTTTTTCAAGGGTGGCGATGACCTCCTTGCCCATGCGGCCAAGGGCGCCGTTGACGAGAATGCGCATATGTATTTCGTTCCCTTCTGTATCAGGTCGGTTTTGCATAAAGCAGGCGGCTGCCCGCGTACTGGGAAGCCGCCCGGATGTGTTACAGGCCCAGCGCGGCCATTTCCGCAAAGAGTTTTGCGCGGAAGGGCTCCTCCATGGGGATCAGCGGCAGACGCAGCCTGTCTTCGCAATAGCCCATGCGGGAAAGAGCGGCCTTGACGGGGATGGGGTTGGTCTGAGAGAAGAGTGCGTTGATGAGCGGCAGGAGTTTGAGCTGCATTTCGGCGCTGCCCTTCACGTCGCCTTCGAAGAAACGGGTGCAGATGGCGTTGGTTTCCTTGGGCAGCATGTTGGAGACGACGGAGATGACGCCCGCGCCGCCGATGGACAGCATGGGGGTGATCAGGGCGACTTCGCCGGAATAGACGGCGAGCTTATCGCCCACGAGGCGCAGGATCTCGGCTGCGGCGGACATATTGCCGCTGGCTTC
>JAFQGN010000209.1 GCA_017398245.1 Clostridia bacterium
CGCGCGCCTTTGCAGGAATTTATACAGGCCTGCGCGAATATTAATGCACAGGACAGGCTGTATGCAGCCTATGGGCGCGAAGCGCAGATTGATAAACTGCTTGCAAGGCTCTCTTTTCCAAGCGGGCATGCGGGCACGGAGTTTCTGAAAACGGCGCTGGAATACGCGCTTTCGGACGGGCGGCTGCTGCGGGATCTTTCGCACGGGCTGTATCCGCTGACGGGCGCGAGGCATGGCGCGCAGGCGCAGCAGGTGGAACGGGGCATCCGCCATGAGATCGAAAAAGCCTGGATGAGCGGCCCGGCCGAACTCCAATATGCCCTGTTTGAAAATACGATTGATGAAAGGCGCGGCAAGCCGACAAACGCCGGGATGATCGCCCGGGCGGCCGAGCTTATGCGCAAAAAGGAGGGTATCGTATGAAAATACGCAAAGCAGCCCTGATCGTTGTGGACGGTTTTGGCGTGGGAGCGCTGCCGGATGCGGCGAAATACGGCGACGAAGGCGCGAACACCTGCGCGCATGTGATGCAGGCCTGCGCCCCAGAAATCGAAAATTTGAAGGAAATGGGCCTTCTGAACGCGGCGGGGCTTCCCGGCGCGGTGGAAGAGCCGATCGCATGCTTTGGCAAAATGGCAGAGGTTTCCGCAGGAAAGGACACCACCACCGGCCATTGGGAGATCGCCGGTCTTCCGGTGGAAAGGCCGTTCCCGACCTATCCGAACGGCTTCCCGCAGGAGCTGATCGACGAGTTCGAACGCGAGACCGGCCACCAGGTGATCGGCAACAAGCCGGCTTCCGGCACGGCCATCATCGAAGAACTCGGCCCGGAGCATATCCGCACGGGCAAGCTCATCGTATACACCTCTGCCGACAGCGTGTTCCAGATCGCTGCGCACGAAGCTGTGCTCCCTCCGGCGGAGCTGTGGCACATCTGCCGCATCGCAAGGCGGCTGCTCAAGGGCGAGCATGCCTGCGCGCGCGTGATCGCAAGGCCGTTCGTTGGCAACCCCGGCGCGTTCGTGCGCACGGGCAACCGGCGAGATTTCTCGGTCGACCCCTTTGGCCCGACCATGCTGGACGTGCTGCGTGAAAACGGCGTGCACACCCTTGGCATTGGCAAAATTGAGGATATTTTCAACCACAAGGGCCTGTCCTCCTCGGTGCACCCGGCGGGCAACGAGGCCTGTCTGGACGCGCTGTGCGACGCGCTGAAGGACCCGAAGTTCAAGGGCCTCGCGTTCGTGAACCTGGTCGATACCGACTCCGCCTACGGCCACAGGCGCGATCCGCAGGGCTATGCCGATTGCCTTCAGGCCTTTGACGACCGCCTGCCCGAGATCATGCGCTATATCGGCGAGGACGGATTGCTGATCGTGGTTTCCGATCATGGCTGCGACCCGTGCTATAAGGGTTCCGATCACACGCGCGAATATACGCCGCTGCTGATCTGGGGCCTGGGCATTCAGGAGGGCGTGGATCTGGGCACGCGCAAGAGCTTTGCCGATGTGAGCGCCACTCTGCTGGAGGCCTTCGGCGTAAAGAATACGCTGGCAGGCGAATCGTTCCTGAAGGATATCGAGCTGTAAAGCGTTCTAAAAACCGAACAGAAAGCATAAACCTCTCGCAGCGGAATAAACGCGGCGGGAGGTTTTTCAATGGGCAGAAAGGGTATTTGCGTGTTCCTGATTTTGGTGCTGCTGCATACGGCGCTGGCAGCGCCGCTGGAGGCCGAACCGCCGTTTGATACGGACTGCGCCTCGGCCATTCTGATCGAACCGGAGAGCGGACAAATCATCTTTGAGAAGAACGCCGACGACGAGCGGCCCGTGGCCAGCATCGTGAAAATGATGACGATTTTGCTCGCGCTGGAGGCGATGGACAGTGGGCGCGTACAGCCGGAGGATATCGTGACCGTATCGGAAAACGCCAGCAGCATGGGCGGCTCGCAGGTGCTGCTGGACACGGGCGAGCAGCAGCGGCTGGACACACTGGTCATGTGCATGATCGTCGCCAGCGCGAACGACGCGGCTGTGGCCGTGGGCGAGCATATCTACGGCTCGGTCAAGCTGTGCGTGGACAGGATGAACGAGCGCGCTGCGCAGCTGGGTATGCTGAACACGCACTTTGTGAACTGCACGGGCCTTCCGGCGGAAGGACAGTATACTACCGCGCGCGATGTGGCCCTGCTTTCGGCGGAACTGTTCGGGCATGAGAAGTATTTTGAATACTCGGGCATCTGGCTGGTTGAACTGCAGCACCCGGACGGGCGCGTTACGCAGCTGACGAACACGAACCGGCTGATCCGGCTGTACGAAGGCTGCGACGGCGGCAAGACGGGCTCGACCAACGAGGCCGGCTACTGCATTTCCGCCACCGCCATGCGCGATGATATGCGCCTGATCGCCGTGGTGCTGGGTTCGAGCACGGGAAAAATCCGCTTTTCGACCGCGCAGGAGATCCTCGACCACGGGTTTGCCAACTACCGCAAGTTCCCCGTGGCGCAGGAAGGCGCGGTGCTGGCCGAGCGCGTTCCGGTATCAGGCGGCGCGCAGGACGATATCTCTGTGCGGCTGGGAAAAGAGCTTTCGCTGCTGGTCGCCAAGGGAGACGAGAGCGGGATCGAGCTTTGTCCCGTACTGCCCGAAAAAATACAGGCGCCGGTGCAGGAGGGGGACAACGTGGGCCGAATGGACATCGTACGCAACGGCGCGCAGGTGGGCAGCGTGCCCATCGTCGCCGCGCAGAGCGTTGCCCGGCGCTCTCTGGCAGATGGGTTCGGCCGCGTGCTGCAAAAGTGGATATACAGATAAAGCAGGCCCCGGCACACGCTGCCGGGGCTTGCTTGTCTTCTTGAGAGAGGTGTGTTACAATGAGCATGCAGATAGATTGGTACTTGCAGAAAGGGATAGTCATGGCATTCAGATTGATCGACATTGAAAACTGGGAGCGTAAAGAGTTTTACGAGCATTTTATCAATCAAGTGGTTTGTACATATTCTGTTGTTGTCAACCTGGATATTACGAACCTAAAGAATCACAGGCTCTATCCTGCGATGATTTGGGTGTTAACCAAAACAGTTAACGATATGCCTGAATTCCGAACTTCTCTGACTTCAGAAGGGCTCGGTATTTACGATGATATGCATCCCATGTACACGGTGTTCAATCGTGAAAAGAAAAACTTGTCAGGTATCTGGTCTTATTTTTCGGAAGATTATGATATTTTCCTGAAGAACTATGAGCTTGACTCCGAAACATACAGCACCTCCACC
>JAFQGN010000210.1 GCA_017398245.1 Clostridia bacterium
GCAAAAAGCTGCCCAGCAACACTTACAGTGTGGGCCGGGCAACCCATGGTCGCAGACGATTGCTGCCACCGGTCGACAGTGCCGACAAACGATTGCTGCCGCCGAACAAAAGTAAGCATTTGTTTTTATAACATAAGGCTGGCCCGCGCTGTTAAGCGTTGCCAGCCTTATTCATTGCTTTGATCGTTGTTTTATCCCCCAATGCGGGATTCTCAAGGGGAAGGTGGCAAACCTTCAGGTTTGCCAGTCCGGCTTTCGCCGGACCGCCGACGGCCAAATCAAAGATTTGGGCGCGGCGCCGTTTGTTCCTTGAGCGGGGTCATAGGGGCAGCGCCCCTAACGTAGCCCCGTTGCTCAGAGCCCGCGTAACTGTTTGTTAGGGGGTAAGAATGTGAGTGCTCCGTGCCTTAGGCCCGGCCGGCGGCGATGCCGGCCTCGATGGCCTGACGGTTGAGGGGGATGAGCTTTTCCTTGGCGGGGCCGAGCTTATGGCGCAGGGCCTCGACGAGGGTATCGGCGTCGAACATTTCGGTCGCGCCGATGAACGCGCCGAGCATGGCCATGTTGGCCACGCGGCTGTTGCCCAGTTCGTTTGCGATATCGTTGCAGGGCACGGCGATGGCGCGGATATCCGTGCGCTCGGGCGCTTCCTCGATAAGAGAGGAATTGTACAGCAGCAGGCCGCCGGGCACGAGGTTCTTTTCAAACAGCTTCATGGACGGATAGTTCATGGCGATCACGGCGGTCGCCTCCTCCACGCGGGGAGAGCCGACGGGCTCGTCGGCGATGACGACATGGCAGTTTGCGCTGCCGCCGCGCATTTCCGGGCCGTAGGAGGGCAGCCAGGAGACTTCCTTGCCCTGCAGCATGCCGGAATAGGCCAGCAGCTGGCCCATGAGCAGAACGCCCTGTCCGCCGAAGCCGGCGATGATCATCTGGTTCGTCATGGCTCAGACCTCCTTGTACACGCCCAGCGGATACTGGGGGATCATGTTCGCTTCCAGCCACTTGAGCGCCTCGGTGGGCGTCATGCCCCAGTTGGTGGAGCAGGTGGATAGCACTTCGACCATGGAGAAGCCCTTGCCCTCGACCTGGTTCTTGAACGCCTTGAGGATGGCCTTCTTGGCGGCGATGACATGCTTTACATCGTGCACGGAGACGCGCTCGATATAGGCCGGGCCGTCCAGAGTGGCGAGCATTTCGGAAACGCGGATGGGGTTGCCGTTCTTTTCGGCGGAGCGGCCCAGGGGAGAGGTGGTGGTCTTCTGGCCGATGAGGCTGGTCGGGGCCATCTGGCCGCCGGTCATGCCGTAGATGGCGTTGTTGACGAAGATGACGGTGATGTTTTCGCCGCGTGCAGCCGCGTGCACGATCTCAGCCGCGCCGATGGAGGCGAGGTCGCCGTCGCCCTGATAGGTGAAGACGATGTTTTCGGGCTTGGCGCGCTTTGCGCCGGTGGCCACGGCCGGAGCGCGGCCATGGGCCGCCTGCAGCATGTCCACATCAAAATAATTATACGCAAACACGGCGCAGCCGACCGGCGCGATGCCGATGGTGCGGTCTGCAATGCCGAGCTCGTCGATGGCCTCGGCAACCAGGCGATGGATGATGCCGTGGGTGCAGCCGGGGCAATAGGAGCTGAGCGGCAGGATCAGGCTGTCGGGCTTTTTGTACGTTGCCATATTACAGCTCCTCCTTGATCTTCAGGATCTGTTCGTAGATTTCGCCGACGCCCGGGATGGCGCCGCCGGTGCGGCCGTAGAAATGTACGGGACGCGCGCCGTTGACGGCGAGGCGGACGTCGTCCACCATCTGGCCGAGGCTCATTTCGACCGTAAGGAAGGCCTTGGCGGTGTTGGCGCGGGCGGCGATCTCCTTGGTCGGGAAGGGCCAGACGGTGATGGGGCGGATGAGGCCGGCCTTGACGCCCGCTTCACGCGCCTTGCGCACGGCGGTCAGCGCGATGCGGGCGGTGGTGCCGTAGGCGACGAGGATGATCTCGGCGTCTTCGGTCATCTCTTCCTTGACAAGCACCTCGTTTTCCTGCATGGCGTCGTACTTGGCCTGCAGGTCCAGGTTGTGCTGCTCGCAGCGGTCGGGCTCGATATAGAGGGAGTTGATGATATTGCGCTCGCGGCCGCCCTTTTTGTAGCCGGTCGCGGCCCAGGTCTTTTCGGAAAGATCTTCGGGCTTTTTATACTCGGGCATGGCCACGGGTTCCATCATCTGGCCGATGCAGCCGTCGCCCAGGATCATGACCGGGTTGCGGTAGCGGTCGGCGCTGTCGAAGGCCTTCTGGGTGAGCTCGACGGCTTCCTGAATGGAAGCCGGGGCGTACACGATCATGCGGTAATCGCCGTGTCCGCCGCCGCGGGTGGCCTGGTAATAGTCGGACTGCGCCGGCTGGATGGAACCGAGGCCGGGGCCGCCGCGCACCATGTTCACGATCACGCAGGGGAGCTCCGCGCCGACGATATAGGAAATGCCCTCCTGCTTGAGGGAGATGCCCGGGCTGGAGGAGCTGGTCATCACGCGCGCGCCGGTGGAGGCGGCACCGAAGACCATGTTGATGGCGCTCACTTCGCTCTCCGCCTGCAAAAACGCGCCGCCGACTTCGGGAAGGCGTGCGGACATATATTCCGGAATCTCATTCTGGGGCGTGATGGGATAGCCGAAGAAATAGCGGCAGCCGGCCTGCACGGCGGCTTCGGCGATCGCCTCGTTGCCCTTCATCATCTGTCTTTTCATTTTTCGTCCTCCACCTCGATCGCGCAATCCGGGCACATGCGGAAGCAGAACCCGCAGCCGATACACTTCTCCAGATCCACGCAGTGCGCTACCGGATAGCCCTTGGCGTTGCGCTTGTCCGAAAGGGCGATGATGCCCTTGGGGCAGGCGTTCACGCACAGGGAGCAGCCCTTGCAGCGCTCCGCGATAAACTTCACTTTTGCCAATTGGATGACCTCCCTTGCTTTGGTTCGGGATAATAGAATAATTATACGCGTTGTACGTTAAGAATACTGTCATGGCGCAGGAGTTGGCAGTTTTTGCGCCCCTCTTGCCCTGAAGCAGAATTTGGCGTATAATATATGGTTGATATTGATATGCGGGAGAACAGGCTTATGGATATTCAGCTGGGCGATATCGCGCGCATGAGAAAGGCGCACCCTTGCGGCAGCATCGATTGGGAGGTCATCCGCGTGGGCGCGGATATCAAGATCAAATGTCTGGGCTGCGGGCGGATCGTGATGCTGGAACGGCCGGCCTTCGAAAAGCGTCTGAAGAAAATAGTGATGCATGAGGCGGAGGCGGCAAATGGCAAAAAAGAAGGAAGCGCAGACAACGGGGAAAACGCGGGCTAAGCGCACGGCAAAGGTACATAAAGAGGCCGAGCGGCTGCGCGTTTCGCGCGATATACTTGCGCTGACGGCGTGCGTGCTGGCGGCGGTATTGATTGCGCTGAGCGTGCGTACGTTCGGGTTCAGCCTGATGGCGGTGCGTTCCGACGCGATGCAGGGCACTCTGCAAAGAGGGGATATCGTGCTCATTTCCCGCGCGGCGCAGCCTGAGGCGGGGAACATCGTTCTGGCCGCGGCGCGTAACGGAAATGTGCTGCGCCGGGTGGCGGGCGAACCGGGAGATATGGTTTCGGCCGCGCACGGCGAGGTCTTCCGCAACGGCATGGAGCTGTACGAACCCTATGCGCAGGGGGAGATGAGCTGGCAGATTGCCGGGCAGAGGCTGGAGGACAATGTGTATCTGCTTTTGCCGGACAACCGGGCCTATGAAGGCGCGCTTGTGCAGCGCGGGGGCATCGCGGGCGTTGTGCGCGCGGTGATCTGGCCGCCCAGCCGCGCGGGGTTCTTCTGATTGAAAAAGAAATTGTAACGGGGAAACGGGGGACGGAAAGGCAGGGGGCTTTGCGCCGCCGCGGCCGAATCGGAGATCCGGCCATCGGCGGTA
>JAFQGN010000211.1 GCA_017398245.1 Clostridia bacterium
CAGACCCATATCGCCGTGTTGGCCGGCAACAACGAGCGGCTCAAGGCCTCTCTGCGCGCAAGGTTTGGCGAGGACGCGCGCATTCACGTGGTCGATTTTACCAACGAGGCCGACGTCTATATGGACGCGTGCGATATCATGCTCTCCAATCCCGGCGGCCTTTCCATCACAGAGGCGGCGGTGAAAAACGTGCCGCTGGTGCACATGGCCCCCATTCCCGGCTGCGAGACCGATAATCTGCTCTTCTTCAGCCATTTCGGCATGTCCGTCACCGGCGATACTCCCGCCGGGATCGCCGATGCGGCCATCCGCCTGCTGGAGCGGCCCGACCTGCAAAAGGCCGTGCTCGACGCCCAGCGGCAGAACACGAACCCGCATTCCGCGGCCGATATCGTGCGCTATGTCATGACCCACGCGGACTGAGCAAACAGACCATTGTCCTGCCAGTTAAATTCCCAACCTTTTACCGGTTTCTTCGGGGAGTGTGCGGGATATCCATTCGTATCTGAAGAAAGAAACCACCACGCAAGTCTTTCCTGCTGGACTGTCGATAGAATTTTTACCCCAAATACCGGTTTCTTTGGGGAGGGCGCGGGAGGGGTCTTAAGGTTGTGGAACCTTCGGGTTCCGCAAGTCGGCCTGCGGGCCGACCGCCGACGGCTGATGCACAGAATCAGCCGCGGCGCCGTCTTTTCCCAAAGAAAGACCCCTCCCGCAAATGAATACAAACTGGAGGTTGCTCCGTATGCGATACGATGTGCTGCTGATGGACGCAGATATGACCATTTACGATTTCCACGCGGCAGAAAGAGAAGCGCTGCAGACAGTGCTCGATCACCTGCGCATTACCGACCCGCAGGCGCCCGAAATCTATAGCCGCATCAACGCCCGGTGCTGGGCCGATCTGGAAAAAGGCCTGATCACGCAGGACGAGCTGCGCGTGCGCAGGTTCCGCGAACTGCTGGAGTATTATGAGATCGAGGCCGATCTGGAGGAAGTCCCGCAGCTGTATGTCGAGGCGCTCTCGCAGCAGGCTCCGCTGCTGCCCGGCGCGAAGGAAGCCGTGCAGGAGCTCGCCGCCATTCTGCCCATCGCCATCGTCACCAACGGCATCCCCTATGTGCAGCACGGCCGGTTCGATCGCTCCGAGCTGCGCCCGTATATCCAGGAACTCGTCATTTCCGGCGAGGAAGGCTTCTTCAAGCCCGATCCGAGGCTCATCGAAGTGGCCCTGCGCCGCATGAACTGCTCCAAAGAGCGCGCGCTCATGGTGGGAGACAGCCTCGGCAGCGATATTCTCGGCGCGCAGAGGGCCGGGGTCGATTCCTGCTGGTATAACCCCGCCGCAAAGCCCTGTACGCTGGAAAAAGAACCCGATTATACCATCAAAGACCTTCAGGAGATCAAAAAGATCCTGAACGGGGAGGAATGAAGCATGACCGGCGCCGTGTGGACCGACCTGCCCTATACTCTGCCCGACGCGCAGCATATGGCGCAGCGCCTGCACGTCTTTGAAGACGATTTTGAGGATTTTGCCGCTCTGCACGAAAAATGCGCGGCCATCGCCTCGCCTAAATTTGTATGGAAAAAGGCCGACGTCGAGCTCTTGGAAAACGACGACGTCCGCATCGGCGAAAAGATCTTCCACAGCCGTATCCTGCATGTGAACATGCAGGGCGTGGACGCCGCCTACGCCTATGTCGCCACCTGCGGGCGCGAGCTCTATGACCTCGCCCTCTCCTGCGACGACCCGCTCGAGCGCTTCTGGGTCGATTCCATTTCTGAACAGCTGCTGCGCTCCATCGGCGTTTCGGCCCATAACCGGCTCAAGGAACTTGCCGGAAAGGATCGCCTGTTTGCCATGAACCCTGGCTCGCTGCCCGACTGGCCCATTGCCCAGCAGCGCCCGCTGTTCGATCTCATCGGCGATGTGTACGGGCAGATCGGCGTGGAGCTGACCGATACCTTCCTCATGCTGCCGATCAAATCCAACTCTGGTCTGTATTACGCTTCAGACGTCGATTTCGTCAACTGCGAATTCTGTGCCCGAGGGGAATGCCCCGGCCGCCGCGCCAAGTTCAATAAGCAGAAATTTGAGGAAAAATACGGCCTGTAGAGCATGTTTCAGCAGACAAAGCCCTGCTGAACTTAAAAACCGACCAAAGTATAAAACGCATGTCCTCCGTAAAGAGGGCATGCGATTTTTTGTACAAGGGCCGGGTCAGATATCGCTCTGCTCGACGGACTGCGAAGTGGGCATCAGGCCGGAAGAATCGTACGCCTCGTAGCGCATAGCGCGCACGGCCAGCGCGAGCGTGGCAAATACCGCCGCCGCAAATACCGCCGCGAGGATCCGCTTCATGCGCACGCCTTTTTCCGGCGCGGGCTGCTCATGCGGCTGGAATTCGGTCACCGGGTCTTCGATATCCAGCGGCGCAGAGACGGGCGCAAGCTGCTCGACCGCCTCCGGGCTGAACTGTTCCATGATATCGCTGCGATCCCGCGCGCAATGCAGGCAGGTTTCGGCGGTGGAGTCGTTCCATCGGCCGCAAACACACTGCCAGTCGCCGGTTTCGATCTCCCACGCGCAGCACACGGCGTCGCGGCCCGCAGCGGCGCACAGCGCGTTGGCCATTCTGCCGCTCAGTGCGGGGATCTCCGGGTATTGGCGCAGGGTTTCGGCCCCGCCGGTCCATATGCTGCCGTCGGCCAGCTCCACGCGCGTGAACCAGGCCGAGATCCGCGCCGTTTCCGGCACATTGCTTTCCGAAGCGGGAATAGTCACGCGTCCGCCCGTGTTGCTGGGCAGCAGAGAAAACTCGTTTTCTGTACTCGCGCCGCTGACAGGGTCGTGCCAACGCACTATGCCTTCTACCAGCAGCGCAGTCGCTCCCGCCGGTCCGTGCGCGTGCAGATAGGCCTGCGCATGCCCGCGGTCGTCGCGCATGATCTCGGTATCGTATATAAAGATCGGGCAGGTCGGGTCACATCTCATCGGGCATGCACCTCCGGTGCGTCATTTTTCAGAAATTTCCATGCGAATACGGCGCAGAGGCCGAACAGGGCCGCGCACAGCCAGCCGCTCTCCAGGCCGAGATCGCCGCCGGTCAGCCAATCGCGTGCGACGGGGAAGGTCTCAAAAAACAGCCCCGGCGCGCCTGTAGCCGAAAATCCGAACAGCCTGTGGGCGAAAATGCCGAAAAAGCTGCGCAGAGCAGCCGCTGCGGCAAACGAACGGCGCATATACAGCGCGGCGCACGCAGCGCTCATTGCCAGCACGCAGGCGATGGACGGCAGCGACCAGACCGCCCCCAGCACGTACAGCAGCGCGTTCAACACCGTGAACAGGGAGGCGGCAACCTGCGGCCTGCAGCGCGTTTCCGGGTAGAAAAAGCCGCCCAGCAGCGCTTCCGGCGCGAAGGCAGAGGCGATCGCGCCCAGCGCGGCGATCAGCTCGGAAAGCGGATAGACCCCTCCCGCGGCCATACAGCGCACGCTGCCGGTGCCGAACAAAACGGCAAATGCAGCAGCCGACAGCCCAAATCCTATGCCCGCGCCCAGAAGGATATGCCTTCCGCGCACGCAAAGCGCACGCTTTCGCAGGAATTTTGCGCAGAATGCGACGCTGAGAAAGCCCAACAGACCCTGTACAATGGCTTCCAGCGAGCCGTAGTTGGCGATGGCGGTCTGCAGCCATGCCGGGGCATAGGGCAAGGTCTTGCCTGTCACGCTCCATGTGCCGAGCAGGGCTTCGCTCAGCAGGTTGAACCCTCGCGCGCCCAGAACCTGCGCCGCAAAGAACGCGATGAGCACAGCAGTCACGGCAAAAGGCATGCGCAGTCGGCCCTGCGCGTCCAGAAACAGTGTTTTTTTCATAGAACTCCTTATCATTTGCGAAAAACGCCCCAATAACCGGCCTGCAGCTGATCATCCCGGCCGGAAAGCACGTTTGAGCCTGAGCTCAGCCGGAAACGGGCACGCCATAGCGCGCAAAGGCTTCGCACCAGAGCGCGTATTTTTGGTCAAAAGGCAGCGTGTAGGCCGGGCTTGTCGAAGGCAATGCGAGCGCGGGAAGGGCAATGCTCTGGCCGAAATGCCGCTGATACAGCCGCCATGCCGTGCCTCCGTTGCAAAAAATGGCCTGTATGCCGGGATATTCGCGCAAGAGAGCGGCGATATCGTTGGGCTGCGGGCTGCGGATGGCGCTGTCGAGCGAGCCCGCGCGCTCGCACGAGCCGATCGTATCCCAGAGAGCGACGCCCGCTTCCAGCGCAAGGGCGCGCCTCTGCTCGGGCGATGAGGCCTCGCGGCCCGCGATCTTGGACAGAATGGGCCAGAATGCATTGCGCGGATGCGCATAATAGAACCCCTGTGCAAGCGAAGCGACGCTCGGCGCGGTACCCAGAACGAGCACGCGCGAGCGGGCGTCGGCAACGGGGGGAAAGCTGAAGATCCGTTCGTTCATACCCCTATTATAGCGCAAAGCAGGCGGCGCAAACAGCCCGTTTTGTCCCCAAAAGAGAAAAAACACGAATTTTTAAGGGGCAAAAAACGTGCAAAAAGCGCCAAAAACCGCACGAATTAACGTTAAATTAACACGTTATGCGGCCGTGGCCCATTGCATAAAACGCGTTTCCAGAGTATTGTATTGAAGTAAAAGTGCATAGCATGACGATCAGAGGCGCGGCCGCCATCAGTACCCCTGAAAAGCCCGGGCGGGGCCGGGGGAAAGGGACTGCCGCCGAAGTGTCGGAAAAACGCCCTTTTTCCGCCGCTGGGACATTGCGGAATACGCAATGTACTGTCACTGATAATCAGTGGAGCGCTGTTCGTGTTCATCGCCACAGAGGGAATACTGTGGGGCCATGACGCGTCCGCGCCATGGCCTTTTTTCGTGCGTGCCGTGCCAAAGAACGAAGGAGAGGGAAACCAAATGTCTGTCAAGATGAAGAGATGGTGTCTGTTCCTGACGGCATGCGCGCTGGCGTTTATGATGTGCTTTGCGGGCTTTGCCGAGGACGCGGGAACGACCGAAGCTGCTCCCGTCGAGACCACGGAAGTGGCCGCTGCGGAAGAGATGACCGAAGAAATTGCGGTAGAAGAAGAGGCAGAGTACGCCTCCAGCCGCTATGCGACGTGGTGGTCGCTGCTGCCGCCGGTGATCGCTATCGGCCTTGCGCTGATCACCAAGGAAGTGTATTCTTCCCTGTTTATCGGCGTGCTGGTCGGCGGCCTGCTGTATGCGAACTTTAACCCGCTGCTGGCCTTTACGACCATTGTCGGCTCCGAATCCGGCATCATCGGCAAGCTCAGCGACGGCTGGAACGTGGGTATCCTGGTGTTCCTGGTCATTCTGGGCATCATCGTGGTGCTGGTCAACCGCGCGGGCGGTTCCGCCGCTTACGGCACCTGGGCTGCCAGGCGCATCGGCAGCAAGAAGGGCGCGGGCCTGGCCACTCTGGGTCTGGGCGCGCTGATCTTTGTGGACGACTATTTCAACTGCCTGACCGTGGGCTCCGTCATGCGCCCGGTCACCGATAATCAGAAGATGAGCCGCGCCAAGCTGGCCTACATTATCGACTCCACCGCTGCACCTGTCTGCATCATTGCGCCGATCTCCTCCTGGGCGGCTGCGGTCGTGGGCGTGGTCGAGGGCGTGGACGGCCTGCAGCTGTTCATCAATGCGATCCCGTTCAACTTCTATGCCATCCTGACCATCGTGACCGTCATTTCGCTCAGCGCCATGAAGTTTGACTTCGGCCCGATGCGCAAGGCGGAAGAAGCTGCCGAACGCAACGATATGGCCGCCGGCGGCGCTCTGACCGAAGTGGTCGACGATGAAAAGATCTCCTCCAAGGGCAAGGTCATCGACCTGATCCTGCCCGTCGTGGTGCTGATCGGCTCCTGCATCTGGGGCATGATCTACACCGGCGGCTTCTTTGAGGGCGAGACCTTCGTCAATGCCTTTGCAAACTGCGATGCGGCCCTCGGCCTTGCGCTGGGTTCCATGATCGCCCTGCTGTTCACCTTCATCTATTACCTCGTCCGCCGCGTGATCCCCTTCCGCGACATGATGGATTCCATCCCGAAGGGCTTCAGCCAGATGGTCCCGGCGATCATGATCCTGCTGCTGGCGTGGTCTCTGTCCGGTATGACCGGCCTGCTGGGCGCGGATGAGTTCGTAGCGGCGCTGCTGGACGGCAACACCACCATGATGAACCTGCTGCCCGCGCTGGTGTTCGTGGTCGCTCTCGGCCTGGCCTTTGCGACAGGTACCTCCTGGGGCACGTTCTCCATCCTGCTGCCCATCGTGGCTGAGGTCGTCATCGGCGATCCGGAGCTGCTGGTGGTCGTTACTTCCGCCTGTCTGGCCGGCGCTGTCTGCGGCGACCATTGCTCCCCCATTTCCGATACCACCATCATGGCCTCTGCGGGCGCGCACTGCAACCACGTGATGCACGTTTCCACGCAGCTGCCCTATGCGCTGACTGTGGCCGGCGTCTCCGTTGTGATGTACATCGTGGCCGGTTTCGTGCAGAACTGGCTGATCTGCCTGCCGCTGGGCATCATCGTGATGCTCGCGGTGCTGTTTGTGATCCGCATGGTCACCAAGCCCAAGGCTGCCTGAGCAAACGAATAGCGCTTTTCGGGGGAACCCGTTTTCTTCGGAGCGGCGCCGCGGCTGAATCTTCGATTCAACCGTCGGCGGTTCGGCAACAGCCGAACTGGCTGAACTTTCATGTTCAGCCACCTTGAACAAAAGGGTTCTCGCGCTCTCCTAAAAGAAATCTGTATTTGTCATTGAGGTTGCCTTGCATAGCGGAGAATTCTGCTGTGCCGGAAAGAATGAACGCGAACCCCATTGCAAGGGCACGGGTATGCTCTCCTGTGATGGGATTCTGTTAGTAAAGCCGGGGAATTGATCTCTATTATTAGGCGCAAGAGCGGGCAGGAAAGAACAGGATGAATTTGCCCAGTCCCCAATACAGATTTCTTTGGGGAGGGTGCGGGAGGGGCCTTTCTTTTTCGAAAG
>JAFQGN010000212.1 GCA_017398245.1 Clostridia bacterium
CAGGCTGCCACACGCCGCGGTCGTATACATCCTTTGCAATGCGGAATACAGAGGAGATCGCCTCAGCGCAGCGCACACGGTACAGCCCCTCCTGCGTGACTGCGGAAAAATCCGCCTTCCTGTACTGATAGCGCAGGAATCTGCCCCAGATAGGCGCATCGCAGCAGAGCACTTCTTCGGCGCCGTTTTCGCCGATCCGCTCAATGGTGACCTCGCCGCAGCCTTCGTCCTGTGCATCCAGCTCAATAATGGCATATTTCGGCTGCGCGGGCAGATAGCCCACCTGCGAAACCTGCACGACCGGCGCGCTGCGCCAGCCTTCGATCGTGCTCGGCGTGATCACCCATTCCACAGCGTTCGACGCCAACCCGCAGGGTACTTCGCTGCTGATTGCGAACCAGCCGTTGTTGTGGTTCATCCGGCCATCATACAGCTTGAGATCGGCCGTCTTCGATTCGACCGTGAACCGGTACAGGGGTTCGTCCGGCCGCACGGTGAACCGGCGGCCAACGGCATAGGGCTCGGCGATCAGGTCATCGGCAATGATCGGGTTATACCCGTTGCTGCTGCCGGAAAGCTTTTCTCTGTCGGCCGTGATGCCTTCGCACGGCTGCAGAGTCTCTGTCAGCGGGTGATTTGATTTTTGCTGCTGCACGGGTCCGTTTGGCTGGCGCGGGAAGATGCCCTGCTTGCCGTCCATGATCCACGGCTTCCCAAAAAGCGCGCCCGGAAACAATTCCATATTAAAGCAGATCTTTCCGGCATACTCCTGCGGGATCGGCTCGTCCAGATCTACAGAAACGACGATGCGTTCGCCCTCGCCGCGCACGTGTACCGTATAGTCCAGCGTGCAGTCCGGATAGATCATCGGGTTGAAGCCCTTCAGATGCCTGTCCATATCCGGATAATGCAGACGCGTGGAAATGACGTTTTTCTCCTCGTCGAGCGTCCGTCCGATCTGCTTGGGAAGCGGCTGCCACTGCCCTGGCGTCTGCTCAAAGCGGAGGTCTCCGTTTGTGGCCACACGGCTTCCGTGCATCAGGATGCTCACGCCGCTCTGATGCCCCTCGGGGTAGATATCGTCAAAGGCCATGATATCCACGCCCCGATACTTAAAGTATCCAAGAGCTTTGTTCAGCTGAAAACCTTTGTTCATGGCAATGCTCCTCTCTGCGCTGCAAACCGTATTGCTTTGAACAGGGAAATGCAGTATCTGCATTGATTATAGCATTCTTTCGGAAGGAGAGGAAGGGATTCGTCGGATTCGCGGACAAACAAGAACCGAGCAGGATGATCCGAATCAGATACAGAGCGAGCCCGCTCTCTCCAATAGCAAAAAAGAAAAGCGGAATTTGCTGCGGTCGATAGGGAAGAGAGTATTATGCATGTAAAAGGTACAAAACAGCAGATTAAGCTTGATGAAGTCGATTCTCTCAACCGTCGCTTTATGGGCAAATAATGAAAAACCAGCAGCTCGGCTGAACTGCTGGTTTTGTGCTTAAAAAGGGAATATGCCGGGAAAATGATAAGGTATCCGTTCGATTCATTCGGCCTGTATACTTCTTGTATTATCCTGGTAGAATCCCATCGCTTTATCACGATCCTTGATTATATCAAACAAGAATCCTGAATCAAGCTGTATGTGTTCCGGGCCGGAATACTGCGCTTTTCTAAAGCCAAAGTCAAACCGGCCATCCGTTTTGCGATAAGGCCTTAGTATGCTCCATGTTCTGATATCAAAGCGCGCAGGCAAGAGCTTATGGCCAACGTAAAGGATAGCAATGCTCTCTGCTTTTGTTATCGCCTTGTCCTTATATCCCTTCCGGCAGCTTCTTTTTCAGTATGGTCGATCCGACGGCGAACCCTGCAAACAGCACAGAACCTGCGACCGTCTGTAAAATGGAGATCAGCCCGAAGAACGGGCGCAGGCCCATTGCTTCTAAGGCATATCCGCCAAAGGCCGCGACGATGATCGTCATCACCGAGGAGATCGAGCCGATCAGCGTCTGCGTGGTCGATTCCAGCCCCTTGTGCGAAAGATGATAGATCAGTTGGATCTGACAGGCCATGCTCATGCCCAGCGCGAAGCCCTTGATGATCTGGCCGATATACACATGCGCGATGGACGTGCCGAATACATAAAACAGCGTTTCGGCGATAGACGCGCCGATGCAGAAAAACATCGTCCTGACCAAGCCGAACCGCGCAATCACCTTGCGGCTGATGATCAGCGCCGGCACTTCGCAGCAGGCCGAGAGGAACATGAATACGCCGAAGGAAATGCTGCTGTAGCCGTAATCGTTGAGCATGTAGACGAAATACGTCGTCTTCCAGTTGCCGGGGCTCGTGTTGATCAGGGAATAGAGCAGATAGATCACGATCCAGTAGTTAAAGATGCGCTTGAACGGCATGTCGCGGAACCGGATCTTTGCAGCCTTTACTTTGTCCGCCGCTCCAGGGTCAGGCAGGCTCAGAGCGAGCAGGATCGCCGGCAGGGCAAACAGGAAATACAGAAGATACACGCTCGAAACGGGCCAGACGGCGAGAAGCCGGGAATAGATGATGCCCATCAGCGCATATCCGATGGATGCCCACAGCCGGACGGAGCCGTAAGAAATGCCGATGCCGCTGTTGTCCACGCGTACCAGCCACATTTCCATCATCGTATTGGCCGGGCCCGTAAACAGGGAAGAGAGCGAAAGGCATACGATCATCGCCAGATACAAAGGAGCGCCGACCTGCGATACGAACGGGACCGCCGCCAGCAGCAGCGCGGCAAAACTCAGACACAGGGCAAAGCAGATCCGCGGCGAGCGGATCTTGTCGGATATAGCGCCCCAGATCGGCGGGGCGACGATGTTTGCAACCGTGGAAAGCGAAGAAATGATGCCGATCCGCCCTACGCTCACGCCCAGCGATTGCAAAAATACTGTTCGGTATCCGTCAGATGCGATGCACGCATTGTACAGGACTTCAGCCAGAGATAACCTGAGACGAATAGAACCCGGGGTGGCCTTTGATGATCTGCTCATGAACCTCAGCTTTCTTTTGCGAAAATCGAATATCGGCAGGAAGATCCGGCGTGTTCAGCACGCCGCAGATAAGGCAAGATGAAAACGCTTGGATTCTGCGGTGGTTCTTCCGGCATGATCGCATGTATTATAGTATGCGCAGAGGGCATTTACAAATACAGATTCATATCAAAAATGCCGGAATGCCCCGCTGGTTGGAGCAGAAAGCGCGCATCATTAATCTGAGCCCTTCGACGTGAAAGTCAAATAATGTACGAAAAACGCACCCTTCACGACTGCAACGCTCCGAACGGATGTTTTGTCTGCGGATTTGATTCCGGAACCACTTTGCGACAGCATCAAATATACGTTATAATACTTTGGTTAATATGCTAACGTACCTCTATCAGTTGCAGGAATAGCATACTTGCTGCAAAGATGAAGCCGCATATTGAGAATACATGGACAGATTGGTATAATGTTCTATGCGGTAAGATATGACAGGTGTTTTTTCTGCGATGCAGCTGTGCTAATGGATGCACAGAGGGAAGTGGAATTCGCCGATCACACTATGATTAATAGAAATCTATGCATTACACTTTGATCAACAGCGGAGGATGAGAGATGGAGCGTATGGACGAACTGCGCCGGCAGCTGCAGGTACTGACCGAACGGGCGGAAAGCAGCGCAAAGGATGAACTGCGCCTTTTTCTTACGGCAGCGGCTGTACAGATCTGGTCGGCAAACAAGCTCTATTCCGAAAGCTATGCGCAGGCGCTGGGCCTGCTCGGAGGGGAACACTTTTCTGCGGAGCAGATCGTCACCGCCATCGAGTGCGCAGGAGAACCTGGACGTCTGCTTGCCATCCCCAAGTTTTTTGAGAAGACCGTGAGCAGCGATATCGTGCAGCACACAGCGCAGAGCCGGGAGCTGATCGGCTCGATCGGGCGTGTGCTGGCTTCTTTTGCGCTGATCAACGGTGATTTTACCATTGAAGAAGCATCCGTTCTACGCCGTATCACGGACCGGCTAGAAGCGCTGTGCAATGCAAGCGGTATTCCCAAAGGCGCCGCTTTGGAATATCGCCCTGAAATGATCACCGGTATCAGCAAAACGGGATATCTCTCTGCTTCGGAATACACTCCGTCCAAAGTCCAGAAGACCGATGGCGTTACGGGCGATAAAGAAGATGTGCCCGAAAAGCAGCAGAATCTGCCTGATAAGCCCGTTATCAATCCCTTGCTTCCCGAAAAAGATGAAGCGGAGGCTGTCAGCACACCTGCGGTAAAGATTGGCGATTCTCTGGAAAGCGTTCTGGAAGAATTGGACAGCCTGGTAGGCCTTGACAAGGTGAAAGCCGATGTGCAGAGCCTGCTCAATTTCATTCGCATATGCCGGATCCGTACGGAGCGCGGAATGAAAGTGCCCACGATCTCGTATCACCTTGTGTTTACGGGAAATCCGGGAACAGGAAAGACCACCGTCGCGCGCCTTGTGGCAAAGCTGTATTATCTGATGGGTATCCTGCCCGGAGGACAGCTTGTGGAAACAGACAGGAGCGGGCTTGTTGCCGGATATCTGGGGCAGACCGCGATCAAAACGCAGAATGTTATCCAAAAGGCGCTTGGCGGCGTGCTGTTTATAGACGAGGCGTATTCCTTAGCCAACGACGATAACGATGCATACGGAAAAGAGGCTATCGAAACGATCCTGAAAGCGATGGAAGATCACCGGGATGAACTGGTGGTTATTGTTGCGGGATATGACGAACTGATGCATCGATTCATCGATACCAATCCCGGTCTGCGCTCCCGCTTCAATAAGTACTTCCACTTCCCGGATTATAACGGAGAAGAATTGCTGCGCATTCTGCAGCGTTTCTGCAAAACGAACGGCTATATCCTTTCCGATGACAAGGTTTCTTCTCTCCGGTCCACTCTGGAAGCTGTCTATGAAAAACGGGAAGAACACTTCGGCAATGCGCGTATGGTGCGCAATCTGTTTGAACATGCGATTACCTGCAGGCAAGCCGTCTGGTGCAGGATCCGGATCTGACGGATGAAGAACTGGCAACGCTTACGCTGGAAGATATCCTTCCTGCACTGGAGGTCATGTGATATGGCTGAGCAAACATTTTTATCCTGGCTGCAGTCTGAAGCAAATGCAGCGAAATGCGCGCTGCTGCGGCTGATCGAAGAAGAAGACAGGCTTCGCTTTATGGAAGGCCCCGCGCTGGAACGAAGATACATGGAAGCTGTTGGCAGTTTTGAAGAGGAAGTTGTGCGGACAGAAATGGAATGTGAACTGCTGGCGGAAAAGCAAAAGCTGATGCAGATCGCCATAAACCGAAAAGAGAAGCCGGACCTGAGCGAGATCGATGCGAAGATCGATCAACTGCGCGCCGAGCTTACAAAAGAAGCGGAAGGCGAAGCGATGACCGGCCGGAACGAACTCTCTTTGGAACAGGCAGAGGCGATGCAGGCTGTTTACAGCAACATTATCCGGAAGTACCATCCTGCAACGCATCCGGAGCTTTCTCAAACGCAGAAGGAGCTCTATCAGAAGGCGCAGGACGCCTATCGCATCAAGGACATGCAGGCTCTGGAGCTGATCGAAGAGATGCTTGAATCAGCAAATGACGAAGGGTTTGCCCTTACGTTCAACTTGACATTCCGCATCGATCTTACCAATACCGTTTCAGATAAGCCGAAATTCACGCAGGATAATACATTGGCTGCGCAGATATACCCCATGTTCGAACCCACCCTGGAGGAGGCTGCTGCGCATTCCGAATGGCAGAATTACCTTGCGCAGGGGAACAAGCGGATGGAACGCATCCGCTCGCTCAGGGAAGAGTTTCCTTTCCGTGCGCAAGAGATGCTGGCCGATTCCGCGCAGACCGATGCGTACAAGGCGCAACTGGAAGAGCGCATGCGGCAGG
>JAFQGN010000022.1 GCA_017398245.1 Clostridia bacterium
CGATGCGGGTCACGGGCTCGGTCAGGGTGATCTCGCGGCCGTGCATGTCGGTAACGGTGACAGAGGCGTCTTCAGCCATCGCGACGGCGGTCATGCTGAAGATCATCAGCACGACGAGGAACAGGGAAACGAGCTTCTTGGACATAAAAGTCCCTCCTCAGAAATGATCAAATGAATCAGCAGGAGGGACAGAGTTTGTATAAAAAAACAGTGTCCCTCCCTGAGGAACACTAACCAGACCGGCAGCTGCTTTGGACGATATAAAAAGAACGATCGCACTTGATTGTACGCCAAAAACACGCTGTCAGCCCGATAGCACGCCCAACCCCAGGGGAATGATTTTCACGGTGTAAACAAGTCTCCCGGCTTGGCTTCATCCTACATCGGCCGCTGGCCGCGCCCGGCGAATATATCGCTTGGGCGGAGCCGGACCTTTTCGCGCACCTTCCCGCTTTCGCAGTGGCTTCTGACGGCAATATGCCTTCGCGCTTTCGTCAGCTTCACGGTTACTGGGATAGCTCGGAAATTTCATCCGATTCCTATGACGGCTGTGCTCAAAGACCACAGGGGGATCGCTTTTCCCGAAGGGCAGAGACAGACCGCCGCGCATCGCTGCGCAGATACACCGGCTATTCATTTGTCGAAGGATATTATACCGCTTGCGGCCGGATGCGTCAATGAATCTTCAGCGGAATGGCGGAAAGATACAAGGGAAGGCAGGATTGTACAAAGAAGAGCGGAGCCGGTGGCCGGGCAGAGCAGGCAGCGCCCCACCGGCATGTACAATCCGGCGGGGCGTTGATGAAAAAAAGACAGAGCGGGATACAGGCTTTTTTGCGATGGCGGAAAGGAATTCTTGCAGGGAATACTGCTCAGCGCAGAGGGACAGGAGCCTGATTGGCCGGGATCAGAGGCCGAGGGCGTGATCCTCATCGGCAAGGCGGCAGTATTTCCGGATGAGGGCGATCTCGTTGGGATCGTAGGGATGAAGATTGAAGCGATAGAGATCGTGGAACCAGACCTTGAAGTCCACATCGCGTGCTCCGCCCTGCTCCCACTGCTGCCAGACGCCGTTCCACGGCTCGTAAGTCTGATACAGGCCGGCGACGAAGCCCCAGTTCCAGCAGCCGATCTTTTCAAGGTAGAAGAGGGGGAACATCTGTTCGACGGTGTTGTGGGTCATGCGGGCGAGCCACTCGGTATTGATGACGGGGCGGCCGTGGCTTTTGAGCAGTTTGATCAGGCGAATGTTCTGCTCGTAGGTGCCGTAGCTGTGGTAGGAGATGATATCGCTGTTTTCCAGGAGGAAAGTGTTGATCTCGTCCTGATCGGGAGAGGCGATATTGCGCCAGAGGGCGGAGGTGACGGGCTGGATGGGGGCGATCTCGCGGGCGATTTCGAAAAAGCGGCGCACATGGGGCATAGTGACGGATTCGCGGTGAGAATTGCCGGGCTCGTTATACAGATCCCAAATAATGACGCGCGGATCGTTCTTGTAGGTGGAGATGATCTCACGCACCCATTGCTCGTGCCGGGCAAAGACGGCGGGATCGTCCATGACGTGGTAGCCCATGCCGCCGAACTGCTGGTGCTGGGAGAATTTGCGGCCGCCGTGGTAGCCCCAATCGTATTTCTGTTCGCCAAGCTGCAGAGGTTTCCAGAATTCGTTTTTCGGCGGCATGCAGTCGTTGCCGAAGACGATCATGGCGGAAATGCCATGCTTCCAAGCGGTATCGAGATAGCGATCGAGCCGCTGCATGAAGCCGTCGTGCTGCTGATCCCAGACGAGGAATTCCAGAATGATGCGGATGGAATTGAAGCCGGTCTCGGCGGCGAGGGCCAGTTCGCGGTTGGCCGTTTCCAGGCGCTGCTCGAAGCCGAGTTCCTGCCATTGATCGATGCGGTTTGCGCAATCGCTGCCCATGAAATTGCAGCCGCGCAGCCATGTGCGGGAGTTGTACCATTCCCATGCGCGTTCCTTGCTCCAGACTCCGTTCATGCAGAAGGCCTCCTTTTTGCGGGGTGATTTTGCCTGTATTATACGGCGGGTGAAGAGGCGCGGTCAAGCCAAAGAACGGTTGACAAGGCAGGGGCTGGGTGATAGAATTTTTCTCGCCGACGTTTGCAAAAGCCTTTGTGCAAAGGGGTTCGGGCAAAATTCTGCGCCGGCGATACGAGCGGTGGACAATGGAAAAGAGAGAAAAGTTTTCTTCCCGGCTGGGGTTCATATTGATCTCGGCGGGATGTGCGATCGGCTTGGGAAACGTGTGGCGCTTTCCGTATATCACGGGAAAATACGGCGGCGCGGCGTTCGTGCTGATGTATCTGGTGTTTCTGGTGATCATGGGCCTGCCGATCATGACGATGGAGTTCGCCGTGGGCAGGGCGAGCCGGAAATCGATGGCGGAATCGTTCCGCGTGCTGGAGCCGAAGGGCACGAAATGGCACCTGGCCAGCTGGATCGGCATTATCGGCAACTATATGCTGATGATGTTCTACACGAGCGTTTGCGGCTGGATGCTGTATTATGTATATAAGATGGCAGTGGGAGGCTTTATCGGGCTGAACGCGGAGCAGGTGAAGGGCGTGTTCAACGGCATGCTGGCCAGCCCGTCGATCCAGCTGGGCTGGATGGCGGTTTCGACCGTGCTGGGCTTTGCGGTGTGCTCCGGCGGCGTGCAAAAGGGCGTGGAGCGCGTGACGAAGCCGATGATGCTGTGTCTGCTGGGCATCATGGTGGTGCTGGCGATGCGCGCGGTCACTCTGCCGGGCGCTTCGGAAGGGCTCGGGTTTTATCTGGTGCCGGATTTCGGACGCGTGATGGAGAACGGGCTGGGCGACGCGGTGTACGCGGCGATGGGCCAGTCGTTCTTCACGCTGAGTCTGGGCATCGGTTCGATGGCGATCTTCGGCAGTTATATCGACAAGGACAGGCGGCTGCTGGGCGAGAGCGTGAATATTTGCGTGCTGGATACCTTTGTGGCGCTGACGAGCGGCCTGATCATTTTCCCGGCATGCTTTGCCTTTGGGGTGGACCCGGGCGAGGGCCCCGGGCTGGTGTTTGTAACGATCCCGAACATATTCAACCAGATGTCCGGCGGGAGGTTCTGGGGAACGCTGTTCTTCGTGTTCATGAGCTTTGCGGCGCTGAGCACGGTGATCGCCGTGTTTGAGAACATCATCAGCTTCGGCATGGACAAATGGGGCTGGAGCCGCAAAAAGAGCGTGTGGGTCAATTGCGCGCTGATCCTTTTGCTGAGCGTGCCCTGCGCGCTGGGGTTCAATTTGTGGAGCGGATTTGCGCCGTTTGGCGGGTCTTCTACGGTGCAGGATCTGGAGGACTTTATTATTTCCAACAATCTGCTGCCCATTGGCTCGCTGGTGTATCTTTTGTTCTGCACGCGCAAGGCCGGCTGGAACTGGGACGGTTTCCTTGCGGAAGCGAATACCGGCAAGGGCATACGGTTCCCGGTGATGGTCCGCGGCTATGTGCGCTATGTGCTGCCGGTGATCATCATCATCGTATTCGTGATGGGATATTGGGACAAATTCTTTGCATAATGCAGGCCGCCTGCCCCGGAAAGAGGGGCGGGCGGTTTTTCTGTACAAAAACGGAAAGCGGCTGCACGATTGGAAAGGAAAAAGGCAAAGAGGCGGCTAAAACCATCGTTTTTTTACCGGCTGCGCTTTCGGCGCGGCCGGTTTTCATGTATAATAAAATAGACGGAATATGGAAGGAAGAAAGAGAATGATCAAAGCGGTGCTTTTTGACCTGGACGGCACGCTGCTGCCGATGGATCAGGAAATTTTCATAAAGGACTATTTCGGTCGTCTGGCGAAAAAACTGGCCGGACACGGATATGAGCCGGAGAAGCTGATCAAGGCCGTGTACAAGGGCACGATGGTGATGATCGGCAATGATGGCACGAAGACGAACGAAGAGGCGTTCTGGAAGCATTTTTGCGGGATCTACGGCGAGAAGGCCATGGACGACATGGAATTGTTCGAGCAGTTTTATGCAGGCGAATTTGAAGAAGTGCGCCATGTATGCGGCCATGACGAGAGAGCTGCGCAGGTGATCGGCAGGGTGAAGGAGAAGGGGCTGCGCGCCGTACTGGCGACGAACCCGCTGTTTCCGCCCATTGCCACGCACGCGCGAATCCGTTGGGCCGGGCTGAAAAAAGAGGATTTTGACTGGATCACCACGTATGACAATTCCAGCTTCTGCAAGCCGAACCCGAAGTACTTTGAAGAAGTGCTTGAAAAGACGGGGCTGAAGGCGGAGGAATGCGTAATGGTCGGCAACGATACATCGGACGACCTTGCCGCTGCGGAACTTGGCATGCCGGTCTTCATTCTGACCGACTGCCTGATCAATGCAAAGGAGATCGATCTTTCGGCGCATCCCCATGGCGGCTTTGACGAGCTGCTGGCCTGGATCGACAATTTGCATTGAAATATTTAAGATAGATGGAGGAATACCAATGCGCAAGACCAAGATCATCTGCACCATCGGCCCTGCCAGCGAGAGCGAAGAGGTGCTCACGCAGTTGTGCGAAGCGGGCATGAACGTTGCGAGGCTGAACTTTTCGCACGGCTCGCACGAGGAACATCTGGGCCGCATTGAGCGCATCCGCAAGGTTCGTGAAAGGCTTGGCCAGCCGGTGGCCATCATGCTGGACACGAAAGGGCCGGAGTACCGCATACGCACGTTCAAAAACGGCAAAGTGCAGCTGAGCCCCGGCGATACCTTTACCTTCACCAGCCGCGAAGTGGAAGGCGACGAAAAGCAGGTTGCCGTGAACTTCAAGGGCCTGCCGGAAAGCATGGAAAAAGGCGATACCATTTTGCTGGCTAACGGCCTGCTTACCTTTGAGGTGCAGGATGTGACCGAGACGGACGTGATCTGCACCGTTGTCAACGGCGGCGTGCTTTCCGACCGCAAGAGCATGAATTTCCCGGGCAAGGTCATTGAGCAGCCCTACCTTTCCGAGCAGGACAGGAAGGACATCCTCTTCGGCGTGCGTAACGGCGTGGATTTCATCGCCTGCTCGTTCGTTTCCCGCAAGCAGGACTTGCTGGATATCAAAAACATGCTGGCGGAAGAGGGCCTGGGCGATTGCGGCGTGGAGCTGATCGCAAAGATCGAAAACAGCACGGGCATCGAAAACATTGAGGAGATCTGCGAAGAGTGTTCCGGCATCATGATCGGCCGCGGCGACATGGGCGTGGAGATCCCGTTCGAAAAGCTGCCTGCGCTGCAGAAGATGCTGATCAATAAATGCCGCATGATGGGCAAGAGGGTCATCACCGCGACGGAAATGCTTGAATCGATGATCCACAACCCGCGCCCGACCCGTGCGGAAACTTCCGACGTGGCCAATGCAATCTACGACGGTTCTTCGGCCATTATGCTCTCCGGCGAGACCGCTGCGGGCGATTACCCGGTGCTCACGCTCAAGACCATGGCGAAGATCGCCGAGGAGACGGAAAAGGGCATCGAATACGGCAGCCGTTTCCGCATGAATTCGGATTTCCGCATCCGCAACACGGTGGATGCGATCTCGCACTCGGTGTGCGGCATGGCGATCGACCTGGACGCCAAGGCCATCGCGGTGTGCACGCTGTCCGGCATGACGGCGCGCATGGTTTCGCGTTTCCGTTCGCCCGCGCCGATCATCGGCCTGACCACGGACGAGCGCGTGTGGCGCCGCCTAGCGATGAGCTGGGGCGTGATGCCGGTGATGTGCGAAAAGTTCGATTCTACCGACGTGCTGTTCTACGTGGCTAAGCAGAACGCCAAGGAGCGCCTGAACCTGAAGGCGGGCGACAATATTGTGATCACGGGCGGCCTGATCAACGGTACTTCCGGCAACACGAACCTGATCAAGATCGAGAAGATCTGAACGGAGGGGCGGCAATGCAGGAACTGAAGGAGATCATGCAGAAGTTTGCCGGCTGCGGCTGGGATCTGATCTGCGGCCCGGCGCAGGATTGGCTGGACGGCAAGGCCGACAGGGGCGCGCTCATCTCCGCCATTGAAGAGGCAGACAGGCAGTGCGGAAGCTGCGGATGCGAGATGGATCCGCTGTACAAGCGCGCGCTGGAGCTGCTGTAAAACCTGAAAAATACAATCAAAGCGGCCGTTCCGAACGTTCGGAACGGCCGCTTTGTTTTTTAGCAAAAGGGAGTTACTGCGCGGCGCGGACATTGGTAAAGCCGGTGGAGGAGAAGGAGAGCGCAAAATCGGTGGTGGCAATATCGGCAGAGGACTGCAGGCCGCGCATGCCGCCGCCAAAGCCGCCCCTGGGGATCTGCAGGGAAGAGGGATCGACATCGCCGAAGAGATCGTGGATCTGTTCTTCGGTGAGAAGATCGGTGATCGGGAACCCGGTGAGCAGAGAGTTGAGATCCTTGCCGGAGAGGAGTTCGTTGAGATCGGTATCGGCGAACAGCTCGTTCAGATCGATATCGGCAAAGGGGGACAGTTTGCCGCCGAAGGGGCGATCGAAGCCGGCCATGCCGCCGGGCATCTGGCCGCCGAACGCGCCGGGCATTTCGCCCATATTGCCGCCAAAGCCGCCCATGGCGCGCTGCTGCGCGTTGCCCTCGCCGTGCTGCATGGGCGTGCCGGGCACATAGGAGGTGATGGAGGTATAGAGGCCGTCGGTCTGTTCGCCTTCGATCTCGCCGCCGAGATAGACATGGTAGGTGCCTTCCTTCAGTTCCGGGGTGGAGAAGGCGATGTACATATAATCGTGCGGGAAATCGTAAGCAAAGACGGGGACATCGTGTTCATCGGTGACGACGACGAGATCGTTGGTGGCCTGGCCGAACTCGAGCATCATGAACAGCTGCTGGGAATCTGTCTCGATGGGATCGTACATATTGCCCGCGCCGACGATGACGCCGCCGTTGATGGTGGAGCCCATATCGGAATCGATACCGCCATCCTGACTGGAGGGATGGGCGAGATTGATGGCCGTGCCGCCGTTGAAGACGATCCAGCCGTTGGAATCGATGCCGTCGCCTTCGCCGCCCTGTGCGGGGAGGACGGAGGAATATACATAGCCGTCGTTCATGGTCAGAACGCCTATGCCGTCTTCGGAGACGTTGAGAGGATCGTCGCCGGCTTCGATATGCAAGGAGCCGCCATTGATGGTGAGATGGCCGCCGGAGACCTCCACGCCCTCTTTATCGGCGGTAATGGCGAGGGAGCCGGAGCCTTCAAAGCCGAGAGAGACAGCGGAGCTGAGCGCGCCGTCGAATTCGATCTCGTCGTCGGATTCGGCGCTGTTGTGCGAGCCGGAGATGCGGTTCTCGCTGCCCTCGGCCAGTTCGATGGTGACGCCATATTCGCCGGCGGTGAGCGGTTCACGCGCGGAATAGACGCCGATGGCCGCGTTGGTGCGGCAGCTCAGATCGACGCCATCGAGGATGAGGCGGACGTCGTCGGCATCACCGGCCTGTACGGCGATCTGGGTATCGGCCGCCGTGCCGCTGATGCGATAGGTACCGGCAGAGGTGATCACGATGACGCGGTTGGCGAGGCCTTTGAGCGCCTCGGGCACGTCCTCGTGCGTTTCGACAACAGAAGTGAGATGGACGGCGGAGGACTCGTCCTCGGAAATGGGCGCGCCGTTTACGGTGATCGTATCCTCGGAAAGCAGGATGAGGGTCTCGCCTTCGGCGCAGGAGAGGCCAAAGAGCAGGCAGAGGCTCAACAGTAGAGCGGTTATGGTCTTCATGGGGTGTTCCACCTTTTCTACGAATTTGCAGGTTTAGTATATGCCGGATTTTTTGACGTTTTATGGCCGGTTTGTGAACGTTGAAGGCAAAAAATAAAAAATGCAGACCGGAGAGGTCTGCATAGAGGAAGATGTGCTTATTTTTGCGCGTGCCAGGCTCGGAGGGCGGCCATGGTTCCCCGGAAATGCCAGGAGCGGCCGCTTTTGTTTTCGCCGATGACGGTAAGGCCGAGCTTGCCGAGGATGCCGATGGATTTTTGATTGGCCTTGTTGGCGTAGGCCTCGGTATAGAGGGCCCGATCGCCCACGGCGGGCAGGAGCGCGGAATAGAGGGCGCGGAACACGCCCTTGCCCTGCGTATCCTCGCGGATCTCGATCTCCTCCATCAGCAGGGTATCGCCGCGCAGGCTGTATTGCAGATAGCCGACGAGGCAGCCGTCCTGCTCGGCAAGCAGGATGCAGC
Organism: Clostridia bacterium; assembly: GCA_017398245.1. The sequence goes on from JAFQGN010000022.1 coordinate 8,212, forward strand.
GCTCGTCGCTTTGCAGGTTTTCCAGCATGGAGGAATGCCACAGGGCGAAATCCTCCTCGCGGGTGCAGCCGGTGGGCGCGATCTTGGTCATATTGTCGGCGAGGATATCGAAAAGGGGCCGGGCGAGGGATTCGAACTGCTCAGGATCCAGAAAGCGACAAATGAGCATAAGGATTCCTTTCAGGCTGTGCGCTCGATCTCGGAGCGGATGCGCACGGCGCTCGATACGGTGCGGGTGGTGATATTGAGCAGGTCTTCGGTAAAGAGGGCGGTGAGAGGTTCAGGCTCGTTGACCGTCCACAAGGAGAGTGGAAGGCCTGCTGCGCGCCACGCAGCGATGCGCTCGTGCGGGAAGAAGGCATAGGGAGCGTTGAGGCCCGCGGCCCCGAGGCTATGTACAAGGGCAGCGACTTCCGCGAGGCGGCTGTCGATCAGAGCCATTTCGCCTTCGCGGCCACGCACGGAAGTATCGAGATAGCGGCAGAGCTCTTCAGTATTGAGGAGGATATTGGCGCGCTTGGCGGGCGAAGGATCGGCTGCAAGGGCGAGGACGTCGACCGAGCCGGAGAAATAGAGCAGCTCGCGCGGGATGCGCATGGCCTCGGCCAGAAGCAAAGCGGGTGCAAAGGCCTCATAATGCTTCAGATCGCAATTGATGGCGACATTGGCTTCCAAAATGGCGGCAAAGGCCTCTTCTAAAGAGGCGAGGCCGGCATAAGCGGACGGGGTATCGTGGATGAGCCAGAGCTTGCCGCCGGGATCGGCATGAACGTCGATCTCGACACAGTCCGCACCTGCGCGGATGCCTGCGAGGACGGAGGCGATGGAATTGTCCGGCGTGCCCTCGCAACCGGAATGGGCGGTGATCAGAGTGTGGTGCATATTCATTCCTCGCTGCCGGTGGATTCGGTTTCTTCGCTTTGACCGAGGCTGCGCCGGGCGTATTCGCGGGGCGTATAGCCGAAGGCCTTGCGGAAGCGGTTGGTCAGCGCGCTGGCATCGGTAAAGCCGCATTGCTGCGCGATCTGAGAGAGGGTGAGATCGGTAGAGGCGAGATAATACTGCGCGGCGTTGAGGCGCAGGCGCAAAAGATACTGGTGCGGCGTGGTGCCCATGCGCTGCTGAAACAGGCGGATAAGCTGGCTTTCGCTGACATGCACGAGCTGCGCAAGGTCGGCATTGGAGACGCTGCGGGAGATGTTTTCGGTGAGATAGGCAGTGATGCGGTCCAGATCCGCCGAGGTTTCCGTAGGCGCCGGCGTGCGGAAAAACGCAGCGGTGAGCTCGGTCAGCGCGCAGTGCACGGCGGCGTCATCGAGCTGGGGGCCGCCCTCGAACTGGTCGAGCAGCGAATGCAAAAGCCGGTACAGGCCGAGGCCCTCCGGCCCGGGGCGCAGGATCTTCGCGCCGCCTTCGACAGAGGAACAGATGTGCCGGGCCGTATCGCCGGCGAAATGCGCCCAGAGAATCTTCCAGCCCGTGTGGGTGCCATAGATATGAGGAGAGTAGCAATCGACCAGGCAGAGGTCTCCGGCCTGCAAGGTGCGTTCCAGGCCGCCGGAGAGAACGTAGCCGCGGCCTTCGAGCACCTGCATGATCAGCCCACTTTCAAAATTCGCGCGGCGCGTGGCATAGCGGCCGTCGCAGCGGTACAGCCCCGTGCACAGAAGGGAGAGGAACCAGGAGGGCGCGTTTGCGCCGGAGGTGGTGAAATACCGTGTGGACGGTTCCAGAATACCCGGCTGCGAATGCATGGTCGGCACGCTCCTTTCGGATGGGAAAGAGGGGCTCAATCGAGCTTTTCGAAGACGCGCACGTAATCGACGAGGAAGGTATCGCCGATGGCCTCGTAGGCCTCCTGAACAGGCGTATGATCTTCGTAGCGGTAGCCCTTGACTTCGGTGGAGATGAGGATAAATTCGGGGCGGGCGGTCAGATGGCCGGTGATCTTGCCGTCTTCCACGCCGTCGACATAGAAAGTGTAGCCGGTTTCGTCCCAGAGCAGGCCGAAGCGATGGAATTCGGACTGGTCGAGGCCATCGAACCCGCCGACCTTGATGTTTTTCATATCGAGGCCGTAGCCGCCGGTGAAGACGTTGTGCGGATGAACGGTGCCGAGCCGGAAGCACTCCATGACGTCGATCTCGACGCCGCTGTCTTTCGGATCGAGCGAGGAGCCGATGACGGGGGACTGGATCCAGAAGGCGGTCCACCAGCCATCCTTTTGCTGCAGGCGGCAGCGGCATTCATAGTAGCCGTAGCCGTGGGTGAACTTGTTTTCGTGCAGCTTGCCGATGTTCCACTGGAGGTGATCGTGGCCGAAGGTGGTGGAGACGACGGGCTGATCCATGAAGTTGTAGCCGGTTTGCAGCTGGGAACTGACGGGCCTGCCGTCGCGCTCGATCAAAGTGAAGACGGCGTTGCTGCTGCCGTCGAGATGTACGCCTTCGTTGGTCCATGCGGGCCATTCATGCCCCATCATGGAGAGGCGGTAATCCCACTTGGAGCTGTCCAGCTCGGTTCCGTCGAATTCATCGTTCCAGACCAGCTTCCAATTGCCTTCGGGAAGAAGGCTCGGTTCGTGTAGAGGGAGTTCAAAATTTTTCATGCGCGTCGTCTCCTTTGTGGTTTCTGCGGGGATATTGGGGGCGGATATCGTAATTCCAGATGGCGATGCAGATGGAGCCGATGGTGAGCAGATCGCCCGCGGCGGAGCCGTAAGCGCCGCTGACAAGGTTATATACCAGCCAGAACGGACTGCCCAGCAGGGACACGAGCCGGATCTTCCTTTCTTCGTCCATCCAGAAGGCGCTGGTGTGCAAAACGACGCCTGCGATGGGGAACAGAGAAAAGACGTTTTCATACAGGAGCAGGCCGACGGCGACGGTGAGCAGGTTTGCACCGAGGAATACAATGCGGATATGCCGCCTGATCCACGGAGTGTTTTTGCGCTGCGCCAGAAGGGAGGAGAGCATGCCGAGGATATCGAGCGCGGCCCCTTCAAAGGCATGCAGGAGCAGATATTGCAGCACGTAGAGCGTGCGCGAAAGGACGTTGAACGCGATGATGCGCCTGCGCGTCTTTTGCTGATAGCTGAGCAGGAAAAACACGACGGCGGCAACGCCGGTGATCAGCGCCGGGATATGCATGGGAAGCACCTCATTTCACAGAGGTATTGACGTGGGTATTATAGCACTTTCTGCCTTGCTCTGACCAGATGCGTTTTGCGGGGAATGGAGAAAAAGGCTTGTGCCGGGGGAAGGGGAGAATTATAATAGATTTATGGGAAATGCCGGGGCAGAAGCGGAGGTTTTCGCCCCGGCAAGCGGCCCCCGATCGGTTGGAAGAACAGGCCTGGGGGGCGGCGCGGACTGCCCGCAGGGCTTTGAAGGAGGCGCGGAAGATGGCGACGGTACAGGTGGATCTTTCTAAGAATTGCGGCGCGGTGAAGCCGATGCACGCGGTGAACAACGGCCCGGTATATAAGTTTGCTGTAGATCAGCGGATCACGAATATAGACAGCTATCGCGCGGCGGGCATCCCGTTTGCAAGAACGCACGATGCATCGTTCTGTTCGACCTATGGCGGCGAGCATACGGTGGACATTCGCGCGATCTTTCCGGATTTTGACGCCGATCCGTACGATCCGGCTTCGTACGATTTTGTGCTGACGGACGAATATCTGAAGGTGATCGAATTTGCCGGGACAAAGGTGTTCTACCGGCTGGGCAACAAGATAGAACACTGGAAGAAAAAGTACGGCACGCTGCCGCCGAAGGATTTCCGCAAGTGGGCAGTGATATGCGAGCACATCATCCGCCATTATACCGAGGGCTGGGCGGACGGGTTCCATATGGACATCGAATATTGGGAGATATGGAACGAGCCGGATCTGGACGCGGACGATTCGCCGCACAAGCGCTGCTGGGGCGGCACGAAAGCGCAGTTTTTTGAACTGTACGACGTGGCGGCGAGGCATTTGAAGGCATGTTTCCCGCATCTGAAGATCGGCGGACCGGCGATCGCGGGCCATCTGGACTGGGCGGAGGACTTCCTCAGCCAGCTCAAGGCGCCGCTGGACTTCTTCTCGTGGCATATTTACGCGAATGTGCCGGAAAAGGTTGCGGCGAGGGCGGAAAAGGTGCGCGCGCTGCTGGACAAATACGGATTTGCTCAGACCGAGAGCATATTGAACGAATGGAATTATGTGCGCGGGTGGACGGGCGACGACTGGCTATATTCGCTGCGGATGGAGAAAAGCCTGAAGGGCGCGGCGTTCATTGCGGCGACGATGAGCGTGTGCCAGAGCATACCGATGGACATGCTGATGTATTACGATGCGAGGCCCTGCGGCATGAACGGCATGTTCAGCACCGACTTCATATGCGACTGCCTGAAGGGGTATTACCCGTTCCGCATGTTCAACGAGCTGTATAAGCTCGGCACAGCCGTACAGGTGCAGGCGGGCGAAGGCGTGTATGCCTGCGCGGCGCGCGGCGAGGGCAAGGCCGCGGTGATGCTGACGCATTATAACGACGACGATGCCGCGCAGGCGCAGGAGGTGCGGCTGGAGCTGCGCGGCCTGCAGGGTCGAGTGCGCGCAAAGTATTATCTGTTGGATGCGAAGCACGATATGAAGCTCGTGCGGGAAGAGGTATTCGCAGCGGGAGAATGCGCGGCATACCTGAACATGGACAACCTGAGCACGGTTCTTGTCGAGCTGGAAGCGATATAAGAAAACGAAAGCCCCGCGGCCCGGAAAACGGGCGGCGGGGCTGGTTCTGTGTTGACGGGCAGCCGCATGACGAACGGAGTGGGTTTGGCATACGGCCTGCTTGATCGTCTGATGGAGGATTTTGCGAGGCGATTACCACTCGTTGACGAGCGGGCGCGGGATATGCCACCACTGTTCGTAATCGGTGACATAGCGGGAATGGGCGAGGCGCTTATCCGGCAGGGGATACTTGGTCCAGCTGAAATAGGCGTTGGCGAAGGCCTCGATGGAGGCGTCGTCCTGCTTTTCGGCGGCGGCGCGGCCAAGCTCGACGATGTTTTCCGGCTTATTCGGCGCCTTAGCCACGGTTTCTTCCAAACGGCGGTTGCAGGGGAAGAGGATCTCGTTTTCCTGAAGGATCATGCGATAGACGGCGTAGAGGATCTCTCCGACGGCGTGGGTGCGCATGTAGCCGTCCACCTTGCAGGCGCGGATGAAATAATTATGGTTGAGCAGATAAGCGCCATAGAAAGAGAGCATTTTATCGTCGCGTTCCTGCGTCTGGAAGACGCCGATCTTGGGGACGAGCTCGTCGATCTCGGGATCGTGGCTGATGAGCACTCGCGCGCCGATGAAGGAATTGCGCGTGGGCTCGCTGGCCTTTTCGGCGGCGGCCTTGATGTATTCCTTGTTCATGTATTTGACGTCGAAATAGCCCTCGGGATACGTGCAGTGGCCGACGACGGTCTCGGCGGTTTTGCCCATGGCCTTGCGCTGCTCGTACACTTCGTCGGTCACGATGATCATGCCGTCGAGGTCGGAATCGGGCCGCTCGTTGCCCTTGGCAACGGAACCGCCCAGAACGAGCGCGATGAGACCTTCCTGGTTGGCGTAATATTCCTTCATTTTCTCGATGGAATCGATATGATGCTGATACATGGCGCATACTCCTCCGTGGTTGGGATGATGGTATTATAGCATGCTTTCCCGCGTTCTGAACAGGGTGTTTTACAGGAGCGGGCGGATAAAAAACAAGGCCGGACCGGATGGTCTGGCCTTGTTTGTATTGCATTGGAGATTACTTCTGCGGACGCGGGATCTGGTTGAGCTGGGCGTTGATGCCGAGCAGCTGCTCCTTGGTCATCTTCACGTCCATCATGCCGCCCATGAGGGTGAACAGGCGCAGCACGGTGAAGCCGTTCATCATGGTCATCATATCGGCGCTGACTTCAAAGCCGGCTGCCTTCATGCCGCCTTCGCCGCCGCCCATCATCTTGCCGAACATGGACCTGAACAGCTGCTGGCCGAGCTCGGTCTGCAGTACGGTGCCCATCTTGTCGTTCAGGGAGAGGTAGCCCTCGGGCTCGACGACGTCGAACCAGTTCAGCACGGCGCCCTTTTCGACGAGGCGATAGGACTCGTTGAAGGTTTCGACCTTGCGGATGACGCTTTCATCGCGGCATTCGCCGGCGACGGCCACGAGCTTGGTTTCGCCCACGTTGGCCACTTCGAAGCGGAAGAAATGGTCTTCAGCAGTCTTCTTGCCAAGGGACACGCCATTGGCGAAGAGCTCGACCTCGGGCTGGTTGGAATAGACAGTGACCTTGGCGACGTCTTCCACGCGGTCGATATAGCGCTTGGAGGTGATGTGCACGAAGGGATCGTCGCTCAGCCAGGCCTTGTAGGCATAGAAGCTGTCCTTCTTGTACTTGCGGTCGAAGGTGACCAGGCCCTTGTGGTTCTGGCCGTTTTCGCCGCCCTCGGAGCGGGCATCGGCGCCGAAGTCAAACATGTTCCAGACGTGGGTGGCCCACATGTACTTGCGGGAGAAGAACTGCTTGATCAGCTCTTCATGATAATAGGACTGATACTCTTCGGTATAGTCGCCCTGCATCGGGTTGGAGGTGTGCCAGTTGAGCGCCTCACAGCCGTATTCGGAGCAGCCGATGGGCAGGTTCGGATGCATTTCGTGGAACTTGTCGAACCACGGGCTGTTCATATCGGTCTCGCCGCCGTACCAGCCAAAGTAGTGGTTATA
>JAFQGN010000023.1 GCA_017398245.1 Clostridia bacterium
GCTGATCTTCGCCCTCTGGCCGTAGCCCGGGTGCCTCCAGCCGTATACCATCACCCACGCGCCGGAGGAGTGCTTCAGAATATGCGGTGGAGAGCCGTGGATGCCCATATCCTCCGCCGTGGTCCAAGTCTTGCCGCCGTCGGCGGACCTGGTCTGGAACACGCCCAGGTTTCCGCCCTCTTCCTGCGGGTAATGGTAGCGGATATATCCGCGCAGAGTGCCGTCGGCGCACTGCGCCACATGCGGCTCGTGGAACTGATCGATGCTCGTCCCCTCCGGCAGCGGCACAAGGCCGATCTCCTGCCATGTATCGCCGTTATCCTCGCTCACGGCGCAGGCCACGTCTGCAAAAGGCCTCGTCAGCCCTGCAGGGAACTGCTTGCCCAGATACAGCAGCCGCCCATCGGAAAGCACGATAGGCCCGTGCGGCGTGGAAAGCGGGCAGCGCACCTTGCTATGCCATGTCTTGCCGCCGTCGTCGCTGCGCTGCGTCCAGCTGCCCTGATGCGCGATGGCGGTCTCATCGTCCACCGCGTTCATATCCTTCTCGATCTCGGCAAACTCCTCCGGCGAAAACTGCTTTTGCAGCTGGTCGTGGAAGATGCGCGGATCCAGCGAAAACCACGTCGCCAGCAGTCCGCCGTCCGGCAGCGCGGTCAGGCCCACGTCGCGGTCGTCCAGCGGCGAATTGTGGATCACCACCGGCTCGCCGAACCCTTTTTCGATATTCCCGTACCAGAGCACGGTCTTCCCCCACGGGTCTATATGATGCCTGCGCAGGCCGCTCGCGCCGACGGCGATGGTGCCGCCTTTCAGCACCGCCGCGGAAGGCCAGCCGAAATACCCGTCTTTGCGCTCCGGCATACGGCAAACGACGCCATGCTGCGCCTGAACATGCTTTGTCATGATCCATCCCTCGTTTCCTCAGCCAATGGCCGGATCTCACCATAAGTATACCCCCGCATCCGCCCGCGGGCAAGGGGTATTTTCCACCGCGTCCGCATCTTTTCCCGCAATACCGGCGCGCGCTCTATGGCATGCGCCTACCCCCGCGCCGTGCGCAGAAATTGCTTTTTTCGGCCCCATGTGCTATATTCATCCGTAGGAACCAAATCCGATCCCAGGAGGGGTTATTATGGAAAACAAAGTCGTCCTTGTCCTTGTCGACGGAATGCGTCCCGACGGCTTCCTCGGCTGCGGACATCCGTTCGCGCAGAAGCTGGTTTCCCTCGCTTCCCACGCGCTCGATGCGCAGACTGTCATGCCCTCTGTCACTCTGCCATGTCACATGTCCCTCTTCCACAGCGTGGATCCGGACCGGCACGGCATCCTTACCAATACCTACGTCCCGCAGGTGCGCCCCATCGTGGGCCTGATCGATCAGCTCGATCAGTTCGGCAAAAAATGCGCCTTCTTCAACACCTGGGAAGAACTGCGCGACCTGTGCCGCCCGGACCACCTGCACACCTATGTGGTCTATAACCAGCATAAACAGGAGGACACCGACACCAAGATCACCGCTGCCGCGATCGACTACATCCGCGCCGAGCAGCCCGATTTCCTCTTCCTCTATCTTGGCGAAACGGACGAAGTGGGCGGCCACAGCGCAGGCTGGATGAGCGAAACCTACATGGGCAGCGTGCACAAGGCGCTCGGCTGCATTGAAAAGCTGCATGCCAGCCTGCCCGAGGGCTACACTCTCATCGTCACGGCCGATCACGGCGGGCACGATCGCAGCCACGGCACCGACATGCCCGAGGATATGACCATCCCGATCTGCTTCTGCGGCCCGGATTTCGAGCCCGGCAAGGCGCTGGAAAACGTCTCCATCAAGGATATCGCGCCCACCGTCGCAAAGCTTCTGGGCGTCCCCTCCGTGCGCGAATGGGAAGGAACGCCCCGCTGCAAATAAGCCCCTGCAGGCCCCTGTGCGTACCGCAGCCCCGATTGCGAATGTATCGGCTGCGATACGCTGACTGCAGCCGCAGGCCCCTGTGCGAGAGACCATCCCGCGCAGGGGCTTTTATTCTACCGTGAACCCCGTCCACTCGATCTTGTTGTATTGCATCACATCTTCCGCCTTTTCCATGCCGATCCTCTCATAAAAAGGCACCGCATCCTCGTTGGCGATCAGGTACACGGCAATGTCCCGTTCCCCTCCGGCGATCTCGTGCGCAGCGCGCATCAGCCGCCTGCCAATGCCCTGCCTCGCATATTCCCTGTCCACGCCGAGATCGGTCACATACAGCCAATAGGCAAAATCGGTCAGCCCGAACAGCACGCCCACCGCCTTCCCTTCTCCGTTCCGAGCCACAAGACTGATCGAAACATTGGCCACGAGCTTTTGGATGCGCTCCTCAAACCGCTCCTTCGGGTACTGGCTGCCAAGGTCTGTCCTTTTCAAAAAATCGATATATTCTGCGGCCGAAATCCTCTCCTGTTCGATCCGGATCTGCGTAACCATATTTGCTCCTTTCATTTTTCCAAAAACGGCGGGCCTACAGCGTTTTTCGCCGAAGGCCCGCCGTTATCTTAAGCTGTTTTTACCGTATACACTGCCGGCGGGTACTGGTACGTCCCGTCCTGCGAGATCACATGCACGGCGATCTGCCCGGCGTCGATCAGCTTCTGCGTGTCCAGTATCGCGGTATATCCGCTGCAAAGATACGCATCGTTCTGGAAATAGGCGGCCACGGAATCGCGCTCCTTGCCGTATTCGGCCTCGAACAATTCCCCGCCCACTTCGATGATCACGCGCCCGGCCACGCTGCCCGCCAGCGGGTCCAGCGCCCAGCCTTCCATATAGCTGCGCGTATTGCCGGCCTGCACCCAGATCGTGCCCTCCGACGCGATCACATCGTCGCAATAATCCAGATACTGGTATCCCCACTCCGCGTCGACGGCGATCTCCATCCCCTCCAGCACATCGCCGGAAAGGGCGTTCGCACTTTGCTTGATGCGCGTCGCGCACGCATCGAACAGGCTGAATTCATAATCCAGCATGCGCTCCGCGCTTTCGATGATCACCACGTCGAACTGTTCCTTCTGCAAAACGTCCGCCAGCACGGGCAGGTCGGCCGAGTGCAGGAACATCGTCTTCGAAAAGCTCTGCGGCAGCGCCTCAAACATGGCCACGGAATAGCTGTCGCCAACGTACAGAAGCGAGGGCAGGCTTTCGTCCGCGTTCTCGTAATATTTCTTGTACGTATCCGGGTTCTTGTTGAAGCTCAGAAACGGGAACGCGTCCAGCTTCTCCGGCATAAGGGCAATGGCGTCGCGCCGTTCAGAATACACGGAATACGCCGTTTCTGAGATCCACACGCCGCTGTTGAACAGAGCCTGGTCCGTATATTCGGTGATCGTGCATTCCTCCAGCGGCGTCCACTGCGCCTCGACGCCCATGTCCTTGAGCTCCTGCATGATGCGCTCGTAGCCGATATAGCCGCCCAGCATGTTCCAGTGCGCATTGTCCACGCGCGGAGAATACACATCCCCCTTTTCCTTCGCCGAAACGAGCGCGTCCTCCAGCGTGATGGCGCGGATGCCCGCATGCTCGCGCAGATAGCCCAGCAGCTGCTGCGTCCTCTTCGTTTCGGAAAGCACGTTCACCATTTCCGTGTACTTTTCGGGGTACACGGTCTTTTTATCCGGCGCGATCACAAACAGGAACTGCGCCCCCTGCTCATCCACAAATTCGGCAACCGTCGCAACATCCTGCGCGACAGCTTCCAGCTTTTCTTCCGCCAGCAGGTTCGTTCCGCTGTAATCGTCCAGAATATCCTCGGTATAGTAGTACATCCAGCCGTCCTTGCCGATGAGCGTGTCGTATTTGCTGCTCAGGCCGAATGCATGGTAGTCGATCAGCGTGTCCGCCTTCGTGGCCAGCGCCCGCCCGCCGATATTATCGTTGATCCAGCTGTTGAACTGCGCGGCATCGAAGGTCCATTTGCCCTCCGTGCGCAGCTGCGGGAACATGGCCAGATACCGGTTCTCGTCCACCGAGATCTTTCCGCCCTCGAAATCCGCCGTAAGCAGGGGCACGGTCATCGCCGCAAGGAACGCCGCCACGAGCAAAACGTTCAATACCTTATGAAAACGCATGGGCAGCCTCCTTTTTAGAACTGGAAGTAGATAAACGAAGTGTAGGTCGAGGTCATCGCCAGCATCACGCTCAGCGCCAGCATGACGATCACCGCAACAAAGCGCACGCTCAGCCAAAGGTAGGTCCCGTCCAGCGCCTTTGCCGCCTTCGGGAAGAACTTCGCCCATGGAACAGCGGCCAGCAGGCCGATCACTGTGATCAGCGCCACCTTGTTGGTATAGAACCAGCCCAGCCTGTACTGCACGGCCGCGCCCTGCGCCATGCCGAACATCGCCGCGATGTACTCCAGCGCGCCGGAAAGGCTGCTTGCGCGGAAGAACACCCAGCCGACCATCACCAGCAGCATCGTCACCGCCCACTGTACCATCGCGGGGATCTTCTGGTGCAGGCCCTTTTTCATCAGAACCTTTTCCAGCATGTTGAACGCGCCGTGGAACACGCCCCACACAATAAAGTTCCACGCCGAGCCGTGCCAGATGCCGGTCACCAAAAAGACCACCGACAGGTTGAAATACTGGTTTCCCCTGCGGTTGCCGCCCAGCGGGATGTAGATATAATCCTTAAACCAGCTGGAAAGCGAAATATGCCACCTGCGCCAGAACTCGGTAATCGATCGGGAAATATACGGGTAATTGAAGTTTTCCGTCAGATGGAAGCCGAACATGCGCCCAAGGCCGATGGCCATATCGGTGTATCCGCAAAAATCGAAGTAGATCTGCAGCGAATAGGCCAGAATACCGCCCCAGGCCAGCGCGGCGTTCATGCCCGAAGGGTCCAGCGCGAAGATCGGATCGGCCACCGCGCCCAGCGTATCGGCGATCAGCAGCTTTTTCGTCAGGCCCACCACAAAGCGCACCACGCCCTCGGCCATGTCCTCGCCGCTCGTGCTGCGCTCGCTCAGCTCGGCCTCCATGTCGCCGTAGCGCATGATGGGGCCCTGCGTCAGCTTCGGGAAAAACGCAAAATACAGCGCGGTCTTTACAAGGCTGCGCTGCGGCTGCACCTTCTGCCGGTATACGTCCGTCAGATAGGAAATGCTCTGGAACACGAAAAACGAAATGCCCACCGGCAGCACGATATCGCGCATCGCGATCGACGCGCCTGCCACATGGTTCACGGTATCGATCAGGAAATTTGTGTACTTGAAGTACACCAGTATCCCCGCGTCCAGCACGACTGCCAGCGCAAGCACGGCCTTCGCCGCCGCGCCCTTGCCCATTTTGCCGATCAGCAGCGCGCCGAAATACGATATCGCGATCACAGCCAGCAGCACCGGCACGGCCTTGAGCTCCGCCCACGCAAAGAACGCCAGCGAAGCCGCCAGCAAAAACACATTGCGCAGCTCTTTGCGGAGGATATGATACCCGGCGATCACCAGCGGTAAAAACAAAAACAGGAAAATATTGGATGAAAAGGCCATTTTTCTCCTCCCCTCAGCGCCGGATCAGCCCGTAGCATTTCGCCGCCGCGTTGTACACGCGCGGATAGCGCCTGAGCAGCTTTTTGATCAGAATCTTGACCATCTGCCGGCCGGGGATGCTTTCGGCGATAAACGCCGGGTCTTCCATTTCCAGAATGGGCAGCGTTTCCAGATGATAGTAGTTCATCTGCGTCACGCCGTAGGTATTGCGCAGCACCAGGCGCGTCTCCTCGTTGTCCAGAAGGTTTGCCAGCATTTTCATGCCCGCCGGGCGCGCAGCATGCCCCCAGAAGCCGGGCTGGATCATCAACAGTGCCTTTTCGCACAGAAGATCCTCGTGCCTGCGCGTGCCGGGGCGCACGAAATCGTCGCTGAACGCCTCGATGAACATTTCGTCCGAAACCCCGTCGAAAAACGTTCCCAGCACATCCGCCGTCTCAAAATAGGAGCGGATGGTGTTGCCCGTCGTCTTCGCGCTCACATTGCCGCCCAGCAGCGCGTGCCGGTAGTCCATCAGCTTCTCTTCCAGCACATAGATCGGGTACTTTTTCACAATGCGGATCCACAGATCGTAATCCTGCAGCTGCACCAGCGAATTCCGATACCCGCCCACCTCCAGCGCCACCTCTTTGGGGAACACGGCGCTCGGATGGCACACAAGGCAGCCGCGGCTGTAAAAATCGTGCAGCCACTGCGCGCGGGAGCGGTTCGGCGAATGGAACAGGTCCACAAACATGCTCTCCTGCGCGCTGAGGGTACGATCCTCCTCATCCACCACGTTCACCCATGTGAACGACGCGCCGCACTGCGGGTTTTTCTGCATATAGCCGATCTGCTTTTTGAGCTTGTCCGGGTACCAGCAGTCGTCGCTGTCCAGCCGGGCGATGTACTTGCCCCGCGCCTGTGCGATGCCCGTGTTCAGCCCGATGCAGATATGCTCGTTCTGCGCAAACTCGATCACGCGGATGCGCTCGTCGGAAAATTTGGCGATCTCCTCTTTGGAATTGTCCGTGGAGGCGTCCTCGATGATCAGCAGCTCAAAATCGGCCATCGTCTGCCTGAGCACGCTTTCGATCGCCTTGCCAATGAACCGCCCGCCGTTATGGTTGGGCATCAGCACCGTTACAAGCGGCTGTTTCACTTTCTCCTACTCCTTTGTATCGCGTCCATCGTCCTTCTGTAGCGCGCGCACCACTTCGGGCCGACAAAGCGCTTGATCAGCGTGCGAACGAGATAGCGCGTGGTAACCGTGTCCTTGTTTTCCGCGCCGGAAAGGTTCACGCCCTGCAAAATGCGGTGCAGCACAGCGTGCCTGTCGCCCTCGCCGTGCACCCAGAACACCATTTCGTTGATATCGCGAATGGATTTATAATCCGCCGTCAGCCTCATGGCGGAATACCTGTCCGAAAGCACCCATGCGCTGTAGTAGCCCGCATCCTGCGCCACAAACGGATAAATGCGCTCGATCACATGCATGATCGTTCCGTCGATCTCGCGGCAGGGCTCCTGCGGGAAATCCTCATACTTAAAGCCTACGTCGAAGATCTTCTTCAGCGCGGCCGTGCGGAACCAGAAGAACCCGCCCAGCGGCGCGACCGGCGGCTTGGAGGCGTCCATCGGCGCCTTGATGTTCCACTGTTTGCATTTTTCCTGCAAGAGGCCGAAGTTCCCGCGCCATTCGCGGCCCACGGTGGTGTAATACATGCCGTGCTCGGGCGTGGGCGGCACCAGCAGGCCCAGCCTCGGGTTTTCTTCGAACGTGGCCAGAACGTTGTTTGTATATGCGCGGCTGGACAGCGTGTTTTCAAAGCAATGGTACGAGAACGAATCGCCGATGATATACGGCTTTTCATAGCGGGACTTTTTGCCGTGCGCAATGCAGATGTAGTCGTACTGGCTCACATATTTGCGCATGCCGATGAAGAACCCGGCGTATTCGCGCCCGCGGTTTTCGACCACGATCACCCTGCACTTGCGGCCGATCCCCTCCATACCCTTTTCGATGAGCGCCTTCTTCTCCTCCGTATTGGTGCTGATGTAGATATCGGCATACTCGGGCGTCTGGTCTGCATATCCGCGCAGCTCGGGGATCATCTCCGGGTAATAAATATGCATAAACAGCGCGACCTTCGGCTGCCTCTTCAGCGGCTTTTCCACATCGCGCGGCAGCACGTAGTTCAGCTGCATCCTCTGCTTGATGTCCCACATATTCGCCGTGCGCAGAAGGTTGTCCCAAATCATGTTCACGTCGAAATCGGTCTCATTGCGCAGATAATCGTACAATTCCACCGTGGCCTGGCCGCAGGTCACGTCCATCAGCTCTTCGATGATATTGAAAAAGCTCTTCCTCTTGAACACCGGGCAGCGCCTGTTTTTGATCAGCTCCACCGGCATCATCATCAGCGGATAATCGCAAACCTCGGCAAGGTCGTCCGTGTTCACATACACGTCGCTTTCAAACCCCAGCCGCTTGAACTTTTCCGTAAACACGGCCTCGTGCCGGCAGATGGAATCGACATAGCCGTTGATCATGGGCATCTCGTCCCAATACTGGCGGTACGCCTTTTTCAGCATCATGCGCTTTCGCACCGCAATAAAGCTGGACTGGATGTGCGGCGGGATATAGCCGTATTCGCAGGCGTTGTACGGGTCGTACGAATGGCCGTTGTGCTTGGTGATGCCCCAGAAGTCCACGTCCCGCTTGTCCATCTCGGCGAACATTTCCGCAAAGGGGTGCACCGGGCCGTAGTTGGTGTGGTTCATCATGATGAACTCGTCAAACGTGGTCACCTTGTCCCAGCCGATGTGCTCCATGCCCTCCTTGTACGCCCAAACATCCAGGCCCTTGTTTTCGCGCACAAACACATCGTCGGCGATCTGCTCAAATTTCTTTTTGCTTTCCGCAGTCAACAGCCCGTTTACCACCACATAGATCTTCTCCGCGCTCTTTCGCAGGTCGCGCAGCATATAAAAATTGCACTCGTCCGCAATACCCTCGCCGTCATAGAAGAAATAGAGAATTGCCCTCTTCATGGAAAAGACCCCTCAATCACAAATCTTTATGCAAAGCCGCCGTGCTCTTCCAGAACTTGCTGTTTTCAATGTTGAACAGCCTCTGGCGCAGCTTGCTCAGCTCGGCAAGCGCAGCCTCCAGCTCCTGTTCTCTCTTTTCGGCCGCCGCCTTGGCCTCTTCATCGGCCCGGAACGCCTCGGCCTGCTTTTGCTCCAGCTGACCGATCCACCCGTCCTTCTGCGCAATGGCCGCTTCCTTTTCGGCAAGAACCTTGGCGTACTCTACCGCCTCGGCCTCCTTCGCCGCAAGAAGCCCGTCCTTGTAGTCCAGCATTTCTTCCTGCTTGCCGATCCACTCGTCCTTCTGCGCGATGACCGCTTCCTTCTCAGCGATCACCTTGGCGAACTCTACCGCCTCGGTCTCCTTCGCCGCAAGAAGCCCGTCCTTGTAGGCCAGCATTTCTTCCTGCTTGCCGATCCACTCGTCCTTCTGCGCGATGGCCGCTTCCCTTTGGGCGATCACCTCGGCGTACTCTACCGCCTCGGCCTCCTTCGCCGCTAGAAGCCCGTCCTTGTAGGCCAGCATTTCTTCCTGCTTGCCGATCCACTCGTCCTTCTGCGCGATGGCCGCTTCCTTTTCAGCCAGAAGCGCGTCTTTATATTCCAGCAGCTCCTGCTGCTTGCCGATCCATGCATCCTTCTGGGCTATAGCGCTTTCCCTGTCGGCCAGAAGCGCGTCTTTATATTCCAGCAGCTCCTGCTGCTTGCCGATCCATGCATCCTTCTGGGCGATAGCGCTTTCCCTGTCGGCCAGAAGCGCGTCCTTATACTCCAAAAACTCCTGCTGTTTTGCGATCCACGCGTCCTTTTCGGCAATCTGCTCCTCCAGAGAAGCCGGCATCTTGTTTTCTGCCATTTGCGCTGCGCCCCCTTTTTTATTTCTTATCCTTGTTCTCCACGTATTCGATATACGCGTCGCAAACCTCGGCGGCGGGGCCGGTCATCTGCACTTTTCCGTGCTCCAGCCACATCACGCGGCTGCACAGCCGCTTGACCGATTCGATATCGTGCGAAACGTACACCACCGTGGTGCCGCCGCTCATCAGCTCCATCATGCGCTTCATGCTCTTTTGGGCAAAATCATAATCGCCCACCGAGAGCACCTCGTCCACGATCAGGATATCCGGCGAAATAATGCTCGAAGAGGAAAACGCCAGCCTTGCCAGCATGCCGGAGGAGAAATACTTCACCGGCACGTCCCTAAAATCCCAAAGGTCGGCAAATTCCAGCACCTTCACCACGTTCGAACGCACGCTCTGCTCGGTGTGGCCCAGAATGGCCCCGCAAAGGTAGATGTTTTCGATCGCGGAAAGCTCCATATCAAAGCCCGCGCCCAGTTCGATCATCGGCGCAATGGAACCCTGCGTGGTCACTTTACCCTTCGTAGGCTTCATGATCCCCGCGATCACCTTCAGCAAGGTCGATTTTCCCGCGCCGTTGCTGCCGATGATGCCAAACGTCTCGCCCTTTTCCACATGAAAGCTGATATCGTCCAGCGCGGAAAAGCGTTCCTTTTCCATCGCGTCGATCGTCGCCTTGCTCAGCAGCTTTTCCTTGAGCGAGCGCACCTTGCCCCGGTTCAGGTCAAAAAGCATGCCCACATGCTCAACGGTGATCATATCCGGCATATCATAACCCTCCCCGCATCAATTATAGTAGATAAAGTCGTCCTGCCGCTTATAGAAGAAATACAGCCCCGCGCAGAACATGCCCGCCGACCAGAGCAGCACCGCCGCCCATGTCGTAATATTGGGCGTCTGCCCGTAAAAGGCCACATCGCGGAAGAACAGCACAAAGTGGTACATCGGGTTACAGCGGAACAGATCGTGCAGCTGCTCGGGAATCGTCGTCTCCAGCGGATAGAGCACCGGCGTCACATACATCCATATCGTGCATACCACGCTGTACAAATGCTGCGTATCGCGGAAGAACACGTTCAGCGCGCTCAAAAGCATGCTCATGCCCGCCGCAAACACGCACACCAGCACCAGAATGAGCGGGATGAACACATAGTTCCACGTCGGCGCAATGCCCACGCACCAGCTCATGATCAGAAAGATCAGCGCCGTGATCACCAAATTGATGGACGTGGAAAGCACCTTCGCCACCGGGAAGATGACTCTGGGCACCTTCACCTTGCCGAACAGGCCGAAATTGGCCACCACGGAAGAGAGCCCCTGCTGCGTGGATTCGCTGAAGAACGAAAACACCGTGATGCCCGAAAGCACATACAGCATGTAGTTTTCCACCTGGCGGAAGATCTGGCTGAACACGCAGGAAAGCACCAGCATGTTCAGCAGCGGATTGAGCACGCTCCAGAGCACGCCCAGCGCACTGCCGCGGTATCTCGTCTTAAAATCTCTGCGGATGAGCTGCTTCAGCAAAAACGAATACCGCCGCAGCGCCAAAATTTCCTCAAACATTCCGGTTCCTCCAAATTATTCTGCGGCCTTGCCGTCCATCTGGCCGTCGATCCACGCGCACAGCTTCTCCAGCCCTGCCTCCAGGCTGTACTGCGCCGCAAAGCCCAGCTTTTCCTTCGTCAGGCTCGCATCGCAGCAGGCATGGCGCACGTCGCCGTTGCGGTATTTTCCGCAAACCTGCGGCTCGGGCGCGCCGTACCGCCTTGCAATGATGCGCGCCATATCGCCTATCGTGTTTTCCACGCCCGTGCCGATGTCGAACACGTATTCAAAGCCCGCGTCGCTGTCGATGTCCATCAGAATCGCGCGCGCCACATCGTCGATCAGCACAAAATCGCGTATGATCTGCCCGTCTTCGTACAGCTCTATCGGCTTTCCGGCCTTGCTCAGGCGCACAAACAGCGAAACGATACCCGTATACGGGTTGATGAGCGATTGCCCCGGCCCGTACACATTCTGCAAACGCACGATCTTGCAGCCCACGTTCATCGCCTTGCACCAAACGCTGAGCAAATGCTCCTGGCACAGCTTGGTAGAACCGTACACGCTCGTGGGCATGGGCGTCACCCTGTCCGCGCGCATGGGCAGATGCTTTGCGCCGGGGAAATCCCACTGCGCCTGCTGCAGCTGCCTGTCGGAGCGCTGGCCCGGGTAGAATACCTCGCCGCTGTCCTTCTGCCATGCGCCCTCGCCGTATACCGCGCGCGAGGACGTCAGCAGCACCTGTGCGGGCATTTTGCCGCTGCGGGTGAAGCTGTCCAGCATCACAGAGGTGCCCACCACGTTCGTGTGCGTGTGCAAAGTGGAACAGCCCAGCGATTGCGCCGTGCCCGTCTCCGCCGCAAGGTGTACCACGGTAAAGCCGCTTTCCATCTTCTCCAGCAGCCCGTCCCAAAGCGCGCCCTCGCAGATATCGCCCACCACCAGTTCCACTCCCGCGGCCAGCTCCGCCGGGCGCACAGGCTGCTTGTGGATCTGCGGGTTCAGCGTGTCGATGGCGATCACGCGTTCAAATCGCTCGGTCAATCCGGCCGAGATCGCACAGCCAATAAAGCCTGCGCCGCCGGTTACGATACAGGTGTTCGCTTTCATATCTATCGGTCACTTTCCTACGATCTGGTTTATCTTCGTTGCATCTCCCCATACGCCGGGGCTGTCGTACGGCCTGTCCGGGAACGCGCCGTACTGCAGGCGGATCTTCATCCCCTTTTCGCGGATAAAGCCCTCCACCTGTTCGGCCAGAGACACGGGCCTGCCCGTTGAGCAGTTGATGATGCCGTCCACTTCCGTCTGCATCACGCACGCGGCCAGGAGCCTGCCCAGCTCTTCCACGCGGATGAAGTCGTACTTGTTCTTGCCCGTGGTGAAGGGGAACAGCTCCTGCCCCTTCTCCTCTGCGGCAATGATCTTTCCGAAGATGGAATTGCTGCGCTTGTCGTCTCCGTAAATATAGTACGCGCGCAGCCACTGCACGGTCACGTCCTTGCCCTTGAGCATGGCAAAGGTGGCCCTGCGCAGCGCGTCCTTGGCGATGCCGTACAGGCTGATCGGGTTGCACGGCGTGTTCTCGTCGATCGCGCCCTCCCAGTAGCCCACCTCGTGCATCGTGCCCATCACGGCGATCTGCTTCAATCCCTCGTCCGTCATCTGCTTAATAAAGCGGTAGTGCTCGGACAGGCAGCCCATGTGCATATCAGAATTGTGCACAAAACCGTCCCTCCACGCCAGGTGGATGCAGGCGTCGGGCCTGCCGAACCGTTCAAACATGCCCTCTTTGCCCGCAAAAATATCCTCTTCTATTCTTTCCGCGCGCTCGTCCACGCCGTCCAGCCGTACATCCGCCGCGACGACCTGCGCGCCCATGTCCAGCAGCGCGCTGACCACATGCCGGCCGATATAGCCGCCCGCACCCGTGACCAGTATCCTCTTGCTCATTTTCTCTATTCCTCTTTTCTCAACGCCGTGCGGCGCAATCGCGCATACCGTGCATCCGCCGCCGTTTTTCCGCGCCAACAAACCCGGCTTTTCTCTTCCGAAAACCCGGCTTTATTCTTTCAACGCATACGTACCGCCGTGCAAAAAGGCTCAGCCGCGGCTGCCGTACATCTTCTCGTAATAGTCCTGATATTCGCCCGCCAAAATGGCCTGCCACCACGGCTTGTTGTTCAGATACCATTCGATCGTCAGGCGGATGCCGTCGTCAAACTTCGTGGCCGGCAGCCAGCCCAGCTCGCTGTGGATCTTGTCCGGCGCGATGGCATAGCGCCTGTCGTGGCCGGGCCTGTCCGTCACATAGCTGATCAGCTCTTCGCCCTTGCCCAGCGCCTTGAGGATCGTGCGCACCACGTCGATGTTCGTGCGCTCGTTATGGCCGCCCACGTTGTATACCTCGCCCACGCGGCCCTTGCGCATCACCAGATCGATCGCCGCGCAGTGGTCTTCCACATACAGCCAGTCGCGCACGTTCAGCCCGTCTCCGTACACAGGCAGCTTTTCGTCGGCCAGCGCGCGCGTGATCATCAGCGGGATCAGCTTTTCCGGGAAGTGGAACGGGCCGTAGTTGTTCGAACAGCGGGTGATGCTCACCGGCAGCTTGTACGTGCGGTGATACGCCAGCACCAGCAAATCCGCCGAAGCCTTCGAGGCGGAATACGGGCTGCTCGTGTGCAGCGGGGTGTCCTCATAGAAGAACAGATCGGGCCTGTCCAGCGGAAGATCGCCGTACACTTCGTCCGTCGATACCTGATGATACCTCTGCACGCCGAATTCGCGGCAAGCATCCATCAGCGTCTGCGTGCCGATGATATTCGTCGTCAGGAACACGCCGGGGTCCTTCACCGAACGGTCCACATGGCTCTCCGCCGCAAAATTGACCACGATGTCCGGCTTTTCCTCTTCAAACAGTTTGAACACGCATTCTCTGTCGGCAATGTCCCCGCGCACAAAGCGGAAATTCGGGTTTTTCATCGCCTCTTCCAGCGTGGAAAGATTGCCCGCATACGTCAGCTTGTCGATGCAGACGATCTTGTCTTCCGGATGGTTTTTCAGCTGGTAATATACAAAATTTCCGCCGATAAAGCCGGCGCCGCCGGTCACAAGAATCTTCATATTTTAGCCCTCTCTCAGCCTTCGTATACGAAATTGCAGTCGCTGTCCTTGAGCAGCGGGGAAGAGGTATCCTTCTGCGAAAGGATCGGGGTTTCCACTCCCCATTCCACGCCGATGGCCGGGTCGTCAAAGCGGATGCCCCTGTCGTTTTCCTTGGAATAGAGGTTGTCCACCTTGTAGATGAACTCCACGTCGTCCGTCAGCGTCACAAAGCCGTGCGCAAAGCCGCGCGGGATGAACAGCATCCTCTTGTTTTCCGCGCTCAGCTCCACCGCCACCCACTTCATATAATTGGGCGAACCCTTGCGGATGTCCACCGCCACGTCCAGCACCGCGCCCCTGCCGCAGCGCACCAGCTTCGCCTGCGCCATCGGGTCGTTCTGGAAATGCAGCCCGCGAAGGGTGCCCTTCTGCGCGGTAAAGCTCTGGTTGTCCTGCACGAACACGTTCGTAATGCCCAGCTCATGGAACTTTGCCTCGTTATACGTCTCCATAAAATATCCGCGGTGGTCGCCAAAAACC